>NZ_NCWQ01000012.1:0-56069 GCF_002156885.1 Flavobacterium sp. AJR
GTTTTAAAATTTGTTTATTTCAAAAAAAAATCACAAAATTTGCATCAGAAAATAAATCATTAACCAAATTAATAACGAAGACAATGTTTGTACTAAACTTTACCTCTCAAAACATCACATCAGGATTAGATTCTGTTGGTATGTGTCTTCGTGGCTTTTCGCAATCATAGCAAATCAATTTTAGATATATGAACAAGCCCGAAGGAAATTAACTTTCGGGCTTTTTTTATTCTAGACACTTCAAAAAATTCCCGATACCCCGAACTCAATTTATCTATTGGAGATAAAATGCTTTTGCCTTGTATTTTCTAATACTTGGCAGGAAAACTATAATTTAAATTTTTTTAAATGGACAATTATCTTTTAGATGATTACATCTTGTGTAGTCGTTTGAAGAAAAAAAAGCAAAAGAAGAGTGCAGTTAAAAAAGATTTTGAGAAACAATTAATTCAGTTAGATAAGTTTGAGGATGAGCTATTGCATAAGCGTAGAGCTTTACCATTAGTGCCTTTGGCAACACCTTATCAAAAAGGATGGGAACGCAATTTTGTACTTAGGGAAGATATTGCGAGATCTAAAGAAGCATTGTTCTATAAAACATTATTGGAGAAGATAAATACGGTGCAATATTCTTCTGAGAAATCTTTTAAGAAAAAGAAAAAGAAGAAAAGAAAGCATGTATACGTCGAGAAACTTCAGATTGTAAAAGAATTTTCAGAATCGGAATGGAGAAGTCCAAAACTAACATTAACAGACAAAGAAAAAATACATTTTTATAAGAGGGAACGATGGTGTCCTAATTGTAAACGCTATAAGATCCATTATATATTTGATGAGCCTTGGCGATATGTATTGCGTGTGAGACCAAATATGATAACACATACTAAAATGGTCGATGGTGTTTTGGAAAGTGAAATTGCTAGGATAAGTAATTATATCACGAATCATTTTCTTCGAAATTCAATGATAAAAATTGCACACGGAAGTGTGAACTATTGGAGATGGAATACTAAGAAATTGAAATATCTAAATCCATTGAACAATAAACAGATTCATACCGTAATGGATGAATATTATAAAGAAATAGAATATCTAAATAAAGAGTCATTAGAACTCATAAGATAAAAAATATAATGGGAAATAAATTATCCGGAAAAGACCTGATTAAAATAGGCTTTCCAAAAAATAATAGTATCAACATTGCCTTGGGGCAAATAAACAGATACAGAAAACGAGAAAAAAAAGAGAGTATATTAAACGAAGCCAAAGAAGTTTTACTATCTCCTGAAAAATTTACAGGACATGGTACTTGGGGTAAAGTTGCTGAAGGATTGGTAAATCCGGTACAAGTAAGAATGCATCAGCTTAATAATACAAGAGCGCCTTTTTCCATATTTGGAGAAAATGAAATTGATGAGCAAGCTAAATATCAGTTATACGATGCTTTAAAATTGCCAATTTCGGTTGCTGGAGCTTTAATGCCCGATGCACATTCGGGCTACGGACTGCCAATAGGTGGTGTACTGGCAACAGACAATGCTGTGATTCCGTATGGAGTAGGAGTGGATATTGGTTGCCGAATGAGTTTGTCAATTTTTGATATTCCTGCGTCTTTTTTTAAAGGAAAAGACCATCAGTTACAAGCAATCTTAAAAGATAATACCAAGTTTGGAATGTATGAAACACATACAATACGAGCAGATCATGAAGTGTTTAGCCGAAGCGAGTTTCAGGATATTCCGCTTATAAAAAGTTTGTTGAGTAAAGCCTACAAACAACTTGGTACTTCGGGAGGAGGAAACCATTTTGTAGAGTTTGGAATTGCTAAAATAACAAATCCGCTTAATGAATGGAAAATTGGTGTAGGTGAATATTTTGCTGTGCTTTCGCATAGTGGTTCAAGAGGTTTGGGAGCTAATATTGCTAAACATTATACGTACTTGGCAACAAAACAATGTCCGTTACCTAAAAATGTACAGCATCTGGCTTGGTTAGATTTAAATACGCACGACGGACAGGAATATTGGCTGGCTATGAATTTAGCTGGTGATTATGCCAAGGCTTGTCATGATGATATTCATCGCAGAATTGCTAAAGCGATTGGTAAACGTGTGGTTGTAACAATCGAAAACCAGCACAATTTTGCTTGGAAAGAAATGGTAAATGGCAAAGAAGCTATTGTACATCGTAAAGGTGCAACTCCAGCTAATGCAGGTGAACTTGGGATTATTCCAGGGTCTATGACTGCACCTGGATTTATTGTTCAGGGCAAGGGAAATACGGAGAGTTTAAACTCTGCATCTCATGGAGCTGGACGACTTTTTTCTCGTAGAAAATGCAAGGAATCGTTTACACAAAGTGAGATTAACAAAGTCTTAAAAGCAAACGACGTATGCTTGATTGGTGGTAATATAGATGAAGCGCCAATGGCATATAAAGACATTAATAAAGTAATGGCTAATCAAACGGAATTGGTGGATGTGTTAGGCACGTTTACACCAAAAATCGTTAGAATGGACAGATAAACAAGTTCAAGATTATGGAAAGGTTTAAAGATGAAAATAAATGGTTAGGCAGTTTTGGAAATGAAATTTTGGTAAAATGTCCAAAATGTGCTTCTCAAGCAGTTGTTAGGAGAGCTTTGGAATCTGAACTTTATTATAGAGATAAAAGAATTTTAGAATGTAAAAATTGCTATTATTCTTTAAAAGAAGGGATGTTAAAATACATTGCTTATGTAGATACTTATTGCTGTAATAATGAAGACAAGATAAAGTTTGAGTCGCAATTACTAAATATGAAACCAGAAACAATCAAGCTAAAATGTTCAATATGTAATGAGATAAAAGAGTTTAAGCCTAATATAAAAGAAGTTCCTTTTGTGTTAGATACTGATAAATCATTACAAAGAGTAGGTGCTTTTAATGCTGAAATATGGTATCAGAAAGAATTTGACCAATCAATTTTTTGGGCTTATAATTTGGAACATATCAATTACTTAGAGAGATACATTAAAGCTGATTTAAGAGAAAGAAACAATAACGGAAGTGGTAACGGGACAATGGTTTCCAGACTTCCGAAATTTGTAAAAGAAGCAAAGAACAGAGAAAAACTGTTGAAAATTATAGAGAAATGGAAAAAATAATTCAAATAACATCAGGTCGTGGCCCAGCAGAATGTAGCTGGGTTGTGGCTCAGGTTTTAAAGACTTTTCTGGAAGAAGCAAATGATAATAAAATAAAAACAACATTGCTTCAGAGAGAAACAGGAATTGAAAATGGTACGGTCGAAACGGCTACAATTTTATTAGAGAGTAATAATCTTAATGAGTTTGTAAACTCTTGGATTGGAACAATCCAATGGATAGGGCAGAGTCAATTCAGGAAATTTCATAAACGTAAAAATTGGTTTATCGGGATTTTTGAAATTGATAAAGCAACAACAACTCAAATTTCTGAAAATGATATTCAGTATCAGGCAATGCGTAGTTCGGGTGCTGGTGGGCAACATGTAAACAAAGTGAGTTCGGCAGTAAGAGCAACTCATATTCCTACAGGAATAAGTGTTGTGTCGATGGATTCACGGTCGCAGCATCAGAATAAAAAGCTAGCTACCGAGAGATTATTACAGAAGTTTAAGGATGAAACTGTAAAGCAGTTTAAAGCCGAATTTCAGGCTCAATGGATGAATCAATTGCAAATTCAGCGAGGAAACCCAATTCGGGTTTTTCAAGGCTCGGATTTTAAAAAACAAAAACAAACAAAAAATTACAAACAGGAAAGGCAAAGATTAAAAAGAGAAGATTATTTAGATAATGATTGATTTCTAAATCTCTGAATTTCTAAACAGAATAAACTATGAAAACAGTAGATAAATATCTTTTTCAGGCATTAGATAGTTATCCATATTCGCTGGAAGAAACCATCGAATCATTGGATTATGCTTTGTCTTATGATGATAAAAATACAATGGCTTTGTGTTTATATGGACAGGTTTTAAGCGACCAGTTATTTAAATATGAAGAAGCCAAAGAATACTTTCAACAGGCAATTTCGATTAATATTAATGCAATCGAAGTGTATACTTTTTACATTCATACCTTAGTTTTAAATGAAGATTATGAGGAAGCCGTGAAGTTGATTGATTTTGCATTAACAATTAAAGGAATTAATAAAACAGAAATTCTTCTGAAGAAAGTGATGCTTTTAGAAAGTCAACAAGAGTTTAAAAAAGCCTTGAAAGCAATGAAAGAGGCTAAACTTGCAACTTTAAATTCAGCTTATGATTATGGTATTGAAGAAACCGAAAAAAGATTAAATAAAAAATTTGATAAAGGTTCTGGAAAAAGTAAGTCAGATAAGAAGAAAAAGAAAAATAAGTAAAGAAAAAAAGGATGCTGTAAGGCATCCTTTTTTAGTTATATAATTTATCGTTTTAAAGTGAAATGTCCTCTAAACGATGTACCGTCTAATCGGGTTATTGTAAACCAATAATCAGAAGCGGGTTCTTGGCGACCAATGTATGTTCCGTCCCAAGAATCGTTTTTATGTAATTCTTTGATGAATTTACCGTAACGGTCAAAGATTCTAATCCCGGTGTTTGGAGCTAAATAATCAAAATCAATTGTCCATGTGTCGTTGTAGCCATCATTATTTGGAGTGAAAAATTTCGGAAAAGGAAATTCCTTCATGTAATTAATGCATTCTACAGTAGTTGGTTTAAGAATTTGTATTGTAATAGGAGTTCTATTGCTTTCGCAGCCATCAATAGTTTGAGAAGCATAATACCTATTCCCATTTTCAAGTGGAGTTGTTTCGGATAAACTAGTTCCTAGCGTTGCTGTGTTATACCATTTTATATTTTCGCCAGTAATTTTGATGTTATTTATTGTAGCATTTTGTTGTTCGCAAAAAGTCTGAATTGCATTTCCAGACGGAGCTTGTGTATCTTGAATTTTTATAGCAACGACATATCTTTCGCTTTCACAACCATTTAATGTTTGCGTAGCGTAATAAGTACCGTTTTGTAGTATCGTAGTAATAGGTAAAATATTCCCAGCTGTTTTGGCATCATACCATGTAGTTAATGTTCCAGTTATATCAATATCATTTATAGTAGCATTTTCATAGATACAGAAAGTTTGTTTGTTATTTCCATTTGGTAAAGGAGTATCATAAACTTTGATAGAAATTGGAGTTCTCTGGCTTTCGCATCCTACATTTTGTGAAGCATAATAAGTCGTATTATCTTGTAATAATGTACCATTCGCTAATGTAGTGGTCGAAGTGTTTGATTCGTACCATTTTATATTTGTGCCAAAAACAGCAATATTATCTAAAGTCGCTTTCTGACTTTTACAAAAGGATTGATTGGGATTTCCTGTCGGAGCAAGAGGTGTATTACCAACCGTCACGGTAATTCCAAATCTTTCACTTTCGCAATTATTAAGAGTTTGCGATGCAAAATAAGTTTTTCTGTTTTGAAGGTTAGTTGTCGGTGGCAGAAGATTCCCATTTGAAATTGCATCATACCATTTTATTGCATCTCCATTAACTTGAATATTTGCTATAGTTGGGTTTTGTCCAGAACAAAAAGGCTGATTTGCAGTTCCTGTTGGAGGAGGAGTATTCGAGATATTTATTGCTACTGGAACTCTTTCGCTTTCGCAGCCACTTATCATTTGCGAAGCGTAATATGTAGTTCCGTTTTGTAGTAATGTTGTATTCAATAAAAGATTCCCAGCTGTTAGCGCATCGTACCATTTTATATTTTGACCAGTTGTTATTGCTATGTCATTTATTGTTGGATTTTGCAGAATACAAAAGGATTGAGGAGTATTAGCAACAGGAAGTGGTTGACTTGTAATAGTAACGGTTTGATTTTGGGTAGACTTATTCCCGTTTCCGTCATTATAATTCCAGACAATTGTATAATTTCCAGCTAAGCTATAAGACAAAGGATTTGTAGTTGTACCAGTGATTGCTCCTGCACAAACATCAGTAGCAGTAGGAATTGTAGTCACTGTTGTGTGACAATCTCCCGTTATAGTAGGAAGAATGGTAATGTCTGGAATTGGAGGTTGAATGTCACCAATAACGACTGTGGTTTTTCCGGTATCATCACAACCTCCTGTTCCTGTAATTAAACAACTGTATTCGCCACTATTATTAACTGTAGTATTTATTATTGTTGGATTTTGATCTGTTGAGGTAAATCCGTTTGGTCCTGTCCATAAATAACTAGTTCCTCCAGAAGCTTTAAGTTCTAATGTTTTGCCAATACAAACAGGGGAATTGCTTGATGCTAATGGATTTGATAGGCAGTCTTGGAATTCTGCAATAAAAATATCAATAAATCCACCGCCATTCGTTTTATGTACTCCTGGCGTACTTAAATCTGTTGAGTCATCGTAAACTGTACGACCAGAAACAACAATTTTTCCTGCTAAGTAATCAATACTTTTTAGGAAATCTCCTCCTTTTCCACCATAATAAGTACCCCAATTTAAGTTTCCATTTGTTGAGAATTTTGCAATGTATCCATCAGGACCGATTTTAATAGTACTTTGAAAAGAATTTGGAGTAGAGATATTATTTGGACTATCGGTATAACCAATTAAATAAATATTACCTTCAGCTGAAATAAAACAGTTTGTACCGGAATCAGTATATAATGTAGAATCATCACCAAAATATGTTCCCCATTGTCTCTCACCATTTGTATTAAATTTTGCTATGAAGGCATCTTGACCTCCAATATTTTGAGAAGTTTTAAATGCTCCGGGTGTAGACATATTGTTTGAACTAGTTGTAGTCCCAATAATATAAATATTATTTGCATTATCGCTTCCAATTCCACTTATTAAATCTGAATTTGCAGACGGATCTATAACTGTTTTATCTCCACCATAATAAGTGCACCAAAGTTTAGTAAAACTAGGACTAAATTTAATTACAAAAACATCATTAGAATTATGATTTGTTTTAAAAGCCCCATTGGTTGAGATATTTGGAAAACTGTAAAAATCGCTAAAGTATTGATCACCTGCTAGAATTATATTGTCGTTTGCGTCTATTGTACTACATTTTATCACAAACGGGAAATAACTTCCATAAAGTCGATTACCATCTTTATTAAATTTGGCGAAGAATCCTGTATAATCAGAGGAATTACTTAAGGTAGTTTGATATCCATCTGGAGTTGCAATTCCTTCATAACTATGAGTTTCTCCAGCTATTATTATATTTTCCTGACTATCTAAAGAAATAGCATCTATCCGATCAAAATTTTGTCCACCATAATAAGTTCCCCAAATTCGTTGGCCGTTCGTATCAAATTTCATCAACAGACCATCCGTGAAATCTCCAATTTCCTTAAATGAATTAGGAGTTGCAAGTGATCCTGCTCTAGCATATCCAACAAGGTAAATCTGATTTAGAGAATTAATTTTAGCATTCTGTATGCCTGCCCCCATTAGGAATGTTCCCCAAATTCTTACTCCATTTGAATTTAACTTAGCCATAAAACCATTTCCAACGAAATTAGTTGGATTTGACTCAAAAGTACCACTTGTTGCAATGTTATTAGTGTTCTCAGTATATCCTGTAAAAATAGTATTCCCTAGAAGATCAAAACCGACAAAATTTGGCTCGTTAGTAAGGTATTTGTCTCCATAATAAGTCCCCCAAAGTCTAATAGGTACAGGATCAATAACGATAGTTTTATCTGTAACAGCAACTGAGCTACTAAATCCATAAACATTTCTCTTAATCTTAGTATAACCAACTGCAATCTCTTTTTTATTATTTCCTTCTTCAATCCAACTTGCAGGCAGCGTTTCTTCCATTTTTCCAAAGCGAACATTCATCAGGATTTTATTATCTACCAAATCAGTTTCAGCACCATTAAATTTTAATTGGATATCTGATATTTTTCCTTTTGGATGTATGATAAAATTATATTCTACAGTTTTTTTAGGATCATCAGGAATTGTAAAAACAACATCGATATTAGGATAGATGTTTTTATATGTAATTTGTTTGTATTGACATACACCAATAATTCCTTCGGGTTTATTTGGTACATTGTAGTAATTATCAAAGTCGCTTGATTTTTGTTCAGCAATGAATTCAACTTTAGAATTTGAATTCACAAAATCAATATCTATTCGGTGGAATAAATATTCTAAATTATATTCTAAATTATATTCTGGATTTTCTTCTTTTTCCGGAATTAAATAGGGAAGTGTTTTTGACGTTGAAGGATGTGTAATTGGAGTTTTCTTTACTTCATAAATGTCATAAGAAAAGCCATTTTTCTTTAATTGAACATTTAAGCCTCCAGAATTTAGTAAATATTTTACTGCATTATTTGGTTTCCCTTTTTGATCAATTATTTGGCCTTTATTCTCTTTAAATCCAATAGATTGATTTTTATTTTGAGCAAATATCGGAAGATTAATTATTAAAAATAGAAAAAGTAAAGTATGCTTCATAGTGGTATTTTAAACGGATGTAAATGTAATTAAATATCTGTTAAAAAAAGTAGGAGTAAAATAGGAGTTTTAAAAAAAGAGAGGAATAAAAATAGCTATAAGACTCGCCAAATCTTTTTATAAAAAGTCCCTAAATATGCCTTATTTTTGCACAAAACATTTCCCTTTGAAAACTAAGCTTTTTATAATCACTCCTCCTTTTACACAACTGAATACACCGTATCCGGCAACCGCCTATATCAAAGGGTTTCTGAATACTAAAAATATAGAATCGGTTCAGGCAGATTTAGGAATCGAAGTGATTTTAGAATTGTTTTCGAAAGAGGGATTGAAGAATTTGTTTAAAGCTTATGAAGATAAGGTAGAAGCAAGAAGTAAGAGTAATCAAAATTTGGTCGATGCTGAAAAAATCTCGGATAACTCCAAACGTATTTTTGCTTTACAAGATGAGTATCTTAAAACGATTGATGCTGTTATTGCTTTTTTGCAAGGAAAGAACCCAACATTGGCATTGCAAATTTGTCAGGAAGATTTCTTGCCTGAGGCTTCTCGATTTGTGCAATTGGAAGAACTCGATTGGGCTTTTGGAACAATGGGAACGCAGGATAAAGCAAAACATTTGGCGACATTATATCTCGAAGATATCTCAGATTTTATAGTAGAATGTGTTGATGAGAATTTTGGATTTAGCCGTTATGCCGAACGTTTAGGTCGAAGCGCCAATTCTTTTGATGAATTATACCAAGCTTTGCAACAAGAGCCAACTTATATTGATGAAGTTTTAATATCGATTTTAAAAGAAAGAATTGAATCGGTTAAACCAACTTTGTTTTTAATTTCAGTCCCTTTTCCTGGGAATTTATATAGTGCTTTTAGATGTGCACAATGGGTAAAACAGAATCATCCTGAAATTAGAATTTCGATGGGTGGCGGTTTTCCAAATACTGAATTACGTTCGTTATCAGACGCTCGTGTTTTTGAGTTTTTTGACTTTATCACTTTGGATGATGGGGAAGTACCTATTGAATTGATAGTTGATAATTGTGAATTGAAAGTTTCTGATGAGTATAAAAGAACTTTTTTACTCGAAGAAGGGAAAGTTGTTTACAAAAACAATTCGTTACGACATGATTATAAACAATCTCAGGTTGGAACACCGGATTATTCTGATTTGCTTTTGGATAAGTATATTTCGGTTATCGAAATTGTCAATCCGATGCATCGTATGTGGAGCGACGGACGCTGGAATAAACTAACGATGGCGCACGGTTGTTATTGGGGAAAATGTACGTTTTGTGATATTTCATTAGATTATATAAAGGTTTACGAACCTGTTGCTGCTAGTTTGTTGTGTGACCGAATGGAAGACATGATGAAGCAAACGGGGCAAAATGGTTTTCATTATGTAGATGAAGCTGCTCCGCCTGCGCTTATGCGTGCTTTGGCTCTTGAGATTCTTCGAAGAAAATTAGCGGTAACATGGTGGACAAACATTCGTTTTGAGAAAAGTTTTTCTGCCGATTTATGTTTGTTGCTAAAAGCTTCGGGATGTATTGCCGTTTCTGGTGGTTTGGAAGTTGCTTCGGATAGATTATTGAAACTGATAGATAAAGGTGTTACAGTTGAACAAGTGGCAAAAGTCACCCGCAATTTTACCGAAGCAGGTATTATGGTTCATGCGTATTTAATGTATGGATACCCGACACAAACGGTTCAGGAAACAGTTGATAGCCTCGAAATGGTACGTCAGTTGTTTGAAGCAGGAGTTTTACAATCGGGATTTTGGCATCAGTTTGCTATGACAGCACATAGTCCAGTTGGGATGTATCCTGAAAAATTTGGAGTGGTTAAAGAAACAGAAGCCATTGGGGCTTTTGCTAATAACGATATTAATTATACCGATAAAACAGGAATAGATCATGATAAATTCAGCTTTGGATTAAAGAAATCACTATTTAATTTCATGCACGGAATCTGTTTTGATTATGAGCTTCAGGATTGGTTTGATTTTAAAATTCCTAAAACGAAGATTGGATCCGACTTTATTTATGATGCTTTACAGGAATCTGAAGATTTTAATATAAAGCCTACTGCCAAAATTGTTTGGCTGGGAGGAAAGCCTTTTACAGAATCTTTTACCAAATCTAAAAAAGGAAATTTGTGGGAAATGCTAACGCTTACTTTTCATGATAAAAAAGAAAGCTTCAGTGTTCAGACCAATAAAAATGAAGGAGAATGGTTAGTTGAAATACTACAGAAAATTTCTTCTTCTAAAACTAAAACCTATACATTTCAGGAGATAAAAACTGATTTTGAAACCAATTTTGAGGACTTTGAATTGTTTTGGTATTCTAAACCTGTAAATACTTTAAGAGAATTTGGATTGTTGGTGTTGTAGTAGATTATTACGCAAAGTTTCACAAAGAGAAAACGTAAAGGGTTATTGTATAAAAGGCCTTCTTCCGTCCCTAAGTTTCGGGATTGGGACGTTCAGGATGATAAAATTGAGATGTTTAGCAAATAGACGAAACAAGTCAGCGTAAGATAGATAACGATTAGTTTTAATCGTTGTGGAATTATATTGAGAAGACGCACTGCGGTGCGTCTCTACAGGCATTGCGTAATAACTGTTGAGCTTTTACTTTTTAATCTTAGTCCCTCAGAACCTCAGTAACTTCCTTTGAACCTTTGTCGCTCTGTCCCTCTGTCCCTCTGCACCTTAAGAATCAACCTTAAACCTAAACCCAATTCCGTGTAAGTTCTCGATAACAATTCCTTTTTCGTTTACTAGGATTTTGCGCAGGCGTGAAATAAAAACATCGAGACTTCGTCCCATAAAATAATCATCATCACCCCAAAGAGAAGTAAGGATTTGTTCCCTTTTTAAAACGGTATTTTTGTTGTCGATAAACAACTTCAGAAGTTCTGACTCGCGTTGTGTAAGACTTGTTTTTTCATTTTCATTGTATAAAATGAAATTTTGAATGTCAAAATGGTATTTCCCAATTTTATAAACCGATTTATCTATGGTGTCATTCTTTTGCGAACGCTTTAAAAAAATTTCAATTTTAAGGAGCAATTCTTCAATACTAAAAGGTTTCACGAGATAATCATCGGCACCCAATCGCAATCCTTTTATTCTGTCTTCTTTTAGTGTTTTTGCCGAAAGGAAAATAATAGGAATATCGGAGTTGATTTTTCTTATTTCGGTAGCGAGTTCAAATCCGTCTATTTTTGGCATCATAATATCCAGAATACAAATATCGAAGTTCCCTTTATTAAAGGCTTCCAAACCCAATTCTCCATCACAGCAATGTGTTACCTCATAATTATTTTGTTCCAAATTATCTTTGGTAAGAAACGCCAAGGTTTCATCATCTTCAGTGTAAAGAATTTTGAAAATACTCATTTTTTGTACGGAATTAAGATGGTTATGGTTATCCCTTTTTCGGGATTGTTAATAGCATTGATTTTCCATTGATGCAAGTTGCAAATCTTTTTTACATAATACAAGCCCAATCCAAAACCATTAGATTGCGTACTTTTTTCATTTGGAATCCTATAAAACTTATCGAAGATAAAAGAAATATTTTTGTTAGCAATACCAATTCCGTTATCTATAAAGGCAATTTTTAATAGCTGGTTTTCAGTAGTTAAACGAATTGTGATTTTTGGTTTAGTATCACAATATTTTATAGCATTATCAAGAAGGTTGTAAACAATGTTTGTAAAATGAAAAACATCGGCAACAATATGATAATTTGTGGCAGCAGATTCAATTTTTATATCAGTTTCGGGATATTTTAGCTTGATGTTTTCTATTGTTTCCTCAATAGCAGGAATAATTGAAATCTCTTTTAATTCGAGCTCCAAAGGGGTGTAATCAGACTTTGCAATGCTCAAAATCTTCTCGATATGATTGTTTAATTTGCCACTTTGACTGATAATGATTTCGGTATATTTTTCGAGTTTCTTGTCTTCCTTAATAGGGTTCTGTTTTATTAAATAATTAGAAGCGATTAAAATAGAAGCCAAAGGTGTTTTAAATTCATGGGTCATATTATTGATAAAATCGCGTTGTAACTCAGAGTATTTCTTTTGCTGTAAAAGCGTAAAAATCGAATAGATATAAATTAGTAAAATGACAATAAGCATTATCGAAAGCACAAACCAAAAACGCATGGAGCTGAAGATATAGCTGGTTTCATTAGGAAAACGAACAGCGAAGTAATAGACTAGATTTTTGTGTTTCGGGAAATAAACTGACTGTTTTTCTTTTGAATTTTTGGATAAAGAAACATGATTTCCATAAACCATTTCATTGCTTTGACAATTGTACATAGCATATTCAAAATCGGTTGTAATATTCATTTTTTTGAATTCCGATTTCAAATAAAACTCTAAGATGTCCGGTTCAAAATCATTTTCGATGTTTACAACATAATAGTCATTGGATATTTTCTGGATAGGACTTTGTGCAGGCAACTCGTTACTACTACTTTCATGTAATTTTTTGGCAACTTCAAGTAACGCAATATGTGTTTTCTGATTCAGTTTTTTTTGCTCAAGCATAAAAGCTTCCTTGGTCCATAGTAATTGTGCGACCAATATGCCGATAATTGCTATAAACCCCAGAAGGATAATACTGTTGAGTCTGTTTATTTTCACTTAAATAGAATTTTCAAGGTGTAATATTAATCAAAAATATCTTTAAATATAGCGATTAACAAGTCGTTAACAAACATTTGAGATCGATTAACAGCGTTCCGTTTTTATGTGATTTACATTTGTAATGTTCAAAATATGAAAAACCAAATAATCATTTAAATTTTAGACTTATGAAAATTATCAGACCTTTATTATTAGTATTTACATTAGGATTAATGTCTTTTTCTGCAATTGCTCCAGTGCAATCATTAGTAGAAAATAATGTTGTAGCTGCAGCAGGAATTGCATGGAAAGCTGAAACGATTGATGTGGGACAGATCCCTCAGAATGTACCAAAAGCAATTGATTTTGAATTTAAAAACACAGGAAAAACAGCTGTAGTTATTACAAGTGTTCAAGGTTCATGTGGATGTACAGCAACAAATTATACAAAAGAACCGATTCTTCCTGGAAAATCGGCAAAAATTACAGCAACATACAATGCTGCCAATAAAGGTGCTTTTTCTAAAACTGTTACAGTTGTAACAAGTGCAGAAACAACACCAAAAGTACTTACTTTGAAAGGGATAGTTTTATAATAAGTAGTTTAATATCTCTGAACTCCAAACAACTCAACTTGTTTGGAGTTTTTTTATGTTTATTTCTGAAGTAATTATAGGTAGATTGTAAAGCAAAGATTAAATTTTTATAAATGGTTTGTTTCTACTAAAACTTTTCTATTTTTATTAAAAAATATATTATGAAAGTTTTGTATCCACTTGTAGCTGTTGCTATTTTTTTTGCTACTATTTCTTGCAATAAAAAGTCAGAAAAGAAAGAGGGAGAGTCAAAAAACACTTCAGGGAAAGTAGTTCCCGAATTAAAAATTGCAATAGATAGTTCAAGTATTATTACTTTTTATCAGGCATACCCTAAATTGCTGAAATTTCAGAATGATGTTTTGGCATTATACAAGAAAAATAAGTCTACTCAATTGTGGTTGGATAATAAAGGAGTTGTAGAGTTCGCACATACATTATTTAATAAGTATAATGGATTGGATCAGGAAGGTTTAAAAGCTAATTTTCCTTATAGCGACAAGATTAGTACTATTTTTGAGCATACTTCAGAAAACCAATTATCACAAGTAGATACAGATTTAATGATTACGAATCTATATTTTTATTATGTTCAGAAAGTATCTGGGGTAGATGAAAAAACAACTAAATCATTAGAATGGCTTTTACCTCGTAAAAAAGTGAATTATCAGGTTTTTACAGATTCAATTTATAAAAAATCTACTATAAGTGATGACAAAAAGAACAAAATGTTCAGCCAGTATTACAAACTTCGTGATGCACTTCATCAATATAGAGAAATTGAAAAAAAAGGAGATTGGAAATCAATTGAGGTAGGTGATGATTTTAAAAGTCTAAAAAAAGGAGATTCAGCACTTGCTGTTGCGCAAATCAGAGAGCGATTGTTTATAACGGGTAATCTTAAAGAGGATAATAAGAGTTTAGTTTTTGATGATGTTTTGGTCGAAGGGGTTAAAAATTATCAATCACACAACGGGAATACTGTAAATGGGAAAATTACATCGGAGCATATTGCAGAAATGAATATTCCGGTATCTGACAGGATTAAAACCATAATTGCTAATATGGAGCGTTGTAGATGGATTGATCCTGAACTCGAAAAAGGAAAAGAATATATAGAAGTTAATATCCCTGAGTTTAAATTGTATTTAATTCGTGATAACGAAATTGCTTTTGTATCGGCTGTTGTTGTGGGAAAAATGATGACTCAAACTGTTATTTTTAGCGGAATGATGAGTTATATTGTTTTTAGTCCGTATTGGAATGTCCCTACAAGTATCATTAATTCAGAGATTAAACCAGGAATGGCTAAAGACAAAAATTATTTGGCAAAGAAAAACCTGGAATGGAATAATGGAGCTGTTCGTCAGCTACCAGGGAAAAATAATTCGCTTGGTTTAGTGAAGTTTTTATTTCCAAACTCAAATAATATTTATTTGCATGACACTCCTGCAAAAAGTTTGTTCGAAAGAGAAAATAGAGCTTTTAGTCATGGTTGTGTGCGTGTAGCAAAACCAAGAGAGTTTGCAATTGAGTTATTAAAACAAGATCCTAAATGGACCCCTGAGCGAATTGATAAAGCAATGCATACAGGCAAAGAAAGTTGGTATACGCTAAAGAAGAAAATCCCCGTTTATATCGGTTATTTTACCGCTTGGGTAGATCGAGATGGGAATTTGAATTTTTATAAAGACATTTATAAAAGAGATGAAAGTCTTATAAAGCTACTTACAGAAGAATAAGGTTTTGTGTAGAATAGAACGCGAATCTGTGTCATCCGCGTTCTATTCTAGGTAATCCTAAATTAGCACAATTTAATTAGTGAAGATTTGCAACAAAAACGTTATTTAGGGCAATACATTAATACACTTATAGAAGCGCTTGCTATAATGATCGGAGTCCAAATTACTAATGGTTACACTACCAACTTTGCCAGAAGAGGCATGTATGAATTTTGATTTCATGCCATTGGCTTCACAAATAATCCCTACATGACCAACTATAGTTTTATTCCTGTAACCGTAAAAAACTAAAACGTCACCAACTTTAAAGTCTTCGGCTTTTTTAGTAATTCCCAGACTTTTATAACCGCTTGAACTCCGCGGTACGCTCACATCAAAATGTTTAAAAACATAATTAACAAAACCAGAGCAATCAAAACCTTTATTTGGATTATTCCCTGCATATAAGTAAGGTGTTCCCAGATATTGTTTAGAATATGTAATAATAGAATCTCTATCTATTGCGGTTTGTATTTTCTCAACTCGATTTATTCTATTTTTTTCCTCTTTCTTTATAGTAAAAGAAGAGAATAAAATAGCTGCTGCAAATAATATATAAATTTGGGATTTCATTTTTTTGAGAGGGAAGTAATTTAATTTATAAAGATATGTGGTTACTTTTTAATATCAAAGAAATGGTAGATCAAAGGGTTGGAAAGCATTTTTTGAATAGGATTTATAAACTTATTTAAGAGAAGAATTAAAGGCTACTTTATGAGTTATTTTTTACAAATAGGGGTTTTTATTTCTTATCTTTGAGAGACTTCGTAATAAAATAGCTTAAATATGGCTACTTTATGATGAAGTTAACCATTAAAGGTAAGCTGAAAACTTTATAGAGTAGGCGTGATTTAAAAATATACTTATGGAAAATTCTTTATTTAAAAAAGTAAAAAAAGCTATTGATTACTGGTACATTCCATTATTAGTGGGGTTGCTTTTTGTGGGAATCGGAATTTGGTCTTTTATAACTCCCTTAGCAGCTTATTTAACCCTTGCGCTTATCTTTAGTATCTCGTTTTTGGGAAGTGGAATTTTTGAAATTATTTTTGCACTTTCTAATAGAAAAAAAATTGATAATTGGGGTTGGACATTGGCTTCAGGGATTTTAGGATTAGTTGTAGGGATATTATTAATCTCTAATCCGTTAATTTCTATTACGATACTTCCGTTATATGTAGGATTTGTAATTTTATTCCGATCTATAATGGCAATAGTTATTGCTTTTGATTTAAAGAGTTATGCCGTACCTGATTGGGGAAATCTTGTAGCTTTAGGAATACTAGGGATTATATTTTCATTTATATTATTGTGGAATCCTATTTTTGCAGGGCTTTCACTAGTATATTGGACCGCTTTTGCTTTTATAGCAATTGGTGTTTTTTATATTTATTTCTCTTTCAAGTTGAAAAAAATACATGATATCCCCGAAAGGTTACATGATTTAGAAGATAAAATTAATTCATAGAAGATATTAAAAAGAAGCTAAGACAGAAGTTTTGGATAGAAATAACTAATAAATTTCTAAAATCATTAACTCATTATTTGATATAAATGATTTTATAATTTCCTTTTTTGAAATAAGAATTTCAGCAATTTGCTTAGTGTTCTTATTGAATGTTTTTAAAATTATTACTTTTGGAGGAACTCCCTTTAAGAGTAATAATTTTTCAAAATCATCATCGTGCGTGAGTATGGTAAAGCTATTTTTCCTTGCGTATTCCCAAATTTCTATATCTTTTGCAGGTTGATTTACGTTAGTAATATCTTTTGAATGAAATGTGCCTGAAAAATCATTCTCAACAAGTTTAAGAATTCTCCATGAAATATTTGCATCAAGAAGTAATTTCATTAAGCTGCAATTATTTTGGTGATGTTTTCTCTATTTGCGGCAAAAGCTAGCGCAGCAAGAATATGCTCTTTTTTTAATTCAGGAAAATCTTCAATGATTTCATCATATGACATTCCGTTAGCAAGCCACGAAAGAATATCAGAAACACAAATTCGAGTTCCGGTAATTATAGGCTTGCCAAATCGAATATCTGAATTTATTGAAATTAAATTTTGCCAGTTAGTATCCATAATTATTATATTTATACAAATTTACAAAAATAATACGCTAATTTGCTTTAAAATAAGTTTGATTGGTTTATAAGGAATTATATCAATAAAAAGAGTAAAATGAAATATAATAGATGCGGAAAAAGCGGATTGTTATTGCCGCAAATTTCTTTGGGATTATGGCATAATTTCGGTTCGGTAGATAATTTTGAAAATGGTGAAAGTATTATCAAAGAGGCTTTTGATAAAGGAATTACGCATTTTGATTTAGCTAATAATTACGGGCCAGTTCCGGGTTCTGCTGAAGAAAATTTCGGAAAAATATTGTGGCACAATTTTCAAGGAAACATGCGTGATCAAATCGTAGTTTCTACCAAGGCTGGTTATACAATGTGGGACGGACCTTATGGTGATTGGGGTTCTCGTAAATATTTGCTATCAAGTTTAGATCAGAGTTTAAAGCGCATGAAACTCGATTATGTAGATATTTTTTACTCCCACCGTTTTGATCCTGAGACTCCTCTGGAAGAAACGATGATGGCTTTGGATTATGCAGTAAGAAGCGGAAAAGCATTGTACGCTGGAATATCTAATTATAATGCGGAACAAACTCGAGAAGCAACATCAATTTTAAAACAGTTAGGTACGCCTTGTTTAATACATCAGGTAAAATATTCGATGTTTGTACGTGAAGCCGAAGCTGGTTTACTAGATGTTCTCGAAGAAAAAGGAGTAGGTTGTATCGCATTTTCACCTTTGGCACAAGGACTTTTAACGGATAAATACCTGAAAGGGATTCCAGAGAACTCCAGAGCATCAAATCCGAATGGACATTTGCAACTCGAGGAAGTATCAGAACAAAAAGTGCAAAAGATAATTGCTCTAAATGAAATTGCTCAAAACAGGAATCAGTCTTTGGCACAAATGGCATTGGCTTGGTTATTAAAAGATAATCGAATTACATCAGTTTTAATTGGCGCAAGCTCAGTAGGACAGTTAAATAACAATATAGATAGTTTACAAAATCTTGACTTTTCTCAAGAGGAATTAAAAGTAATTGAAACTATTTTAGGATAGGAGTACTGTAGAGATGTATAATTTTTTAGTATTCAGTTGCAGTTTTCAATCTAAAATTAAAAGCAAAAATCCCAATCTAAAAATTTTTAGATTGGGATTTTTTATTGTTTTTTGGCTTAAGCCTAATAAAATTATTTCTTTTTTGCAGGTTTCGCAGGCACATCAAAAATACCTGGAATTGCAGTTAACTCAGCTATTTTTACAATAACATCAGTTGCTTTTTGCATGCTTTCTACAGGAACATATTCGTATTTACCATGAAAGTTATGACCACCAGCAAATATATTAGGGCAAGGCAATCCTTTGTATGATAATTGAGAACCATCAGTTCCACCTCTGATAGGTTTAATTAATGGTTTTATATCTAATTCTCTCATTGCTTTCTCTGCAATATCAACAATATGTTTTACAGGCAAGACCTTTTCTTTCATATTGTAGTATTGATCATTTATTTCGGCAATCACGATTGGTTCTCCGAATTTTTTGGCAAATTTATGATTGATTTTTTTCGTAATTCTCTCAATCAATTTTTTACGTCTTTCGAACCTTTTTGCGCTATGATCTCTAATGATAAGTTCCAGAACAGTTTCTTCAATACTTCCGGTTAAATGGTGTACGTGAAAAAATCCTTCATAACCTTTAGTTTCTTGAGGTGTTTCTCCTTTTGGTAACTCATTAATAAACTCATTAGCAATAAGCATCGAGTTAATCATTTTTCCTTTGGCATAACCAGGATGTACACTTTTACCTTTAAAAGTAATTTTTGCACCAGCAGCATTAAAGTTTTCATATTCAAGTTCACCAATTTGGCTTCCGTCCATAGTGTAAGCCCATTCGGCACCAAACTTATCTACGTCAAAATGATGTGCTCCACGACCAATTTCTTCATCGGGTGTAAAACCAACTCTAATTTTTCCGTGTTTAATGTCTGGGTTTTTAATTAGGAATTCCATTGCCGAAACAATTTCTGTAATTCCTGCTTTATCATCGGCACCTAATAAAGTAGTTCCGTCGGTTGTTATTAAGGTTTGTCCTTTATATTGTAATAAATCTTTAAAGTAACTTGGAGATAGAATTATGTTTTGCTCAGCGTTTAATACAATGTCTTTACCGTCATAATTAGGAATAATTTGAGGTTTTACATTAGCTCCCGAAAAATCTGGAGAAGTATCAAAATGTGAGATGAAACCAATAGTAGGAACAGTATGTTCTACATTACTTGGTAAAGTTGCCATTATATAAGCCTTGTCATCAATAGTAACATCCTGCATACCGATGTTTTTTAGCTCTTCGACAAGTTTATTAGCAAGGTCCCATTGTTTTGGAGTACTTGGTGTAGTTTGTGAATTTGGATCAGACTCTGTATCAATTGTTACATAACTAATAAATCGATCTATAATATGTTGCATTTTTATTTTTTTAAGCAACAAATATAGACATTTTTTTTAGCTGTCTTATTTTAGATTAAAACATCCTATTACAAACAAAAAAGGATTCTATTTAAGTAGAATCCTTTTCGTGTTAATTTTAATTTTTAAATGCTTTTAACGCATCTAAACCCAAGATGATTTGCTGCAGATCGTACTTCGCCTTTTCCTCTTGTACCTACCATATAACGAGTACAATATTGGTCGGTACACAAAAATGAACCACCACGATGTACTTTTTTTAGCTGTCCTGGTTCAGATGGATCATTGCTTGTAGTTGGTCCCTGAGGATTTTTAGCAACATTACCATTTTCTGATAATGATTTGTAATAATCTACGCTATACCAGTCATTAACCCATTCCCATACATTTCCTGCCATATCATATAATCCATATGCATTTGGGGCAAATTGTGCTGTTGGCGCAATTCCTTTAAAGCCATCTTCACCAGTGTCACCATCCTTAATCGGAAAATGACCTTGATAGATATTAGCTTGGAACTTTCCTTTAGGTTTTAAAGTATTTCCCCAAGCATATAATTCTCCTGTTTTGCCGCCTCTTGCTGCAAATTCCCATTCAGCTTCGCTAGGAAGCCTTTTTCCTGCCCATTTTGCATAAGCAGTAGCATCTTCATAAGCGATTTGTACAACAGGGTATTTTTCTTTTCCTTTTATAGTACTTTCTGGTCCTTGAGGATGTCTCCAATCTGTTCCGCCTACATAAGACCACCATTGCAGGAAGTTGTTTAAGTTTACAGATGTTGGGGTAGGAGTAAATACGACAGATCCAGTAATTAAATCTTCTTCGTTAGCGGTAGGGAATTCTTCTTTCGTAGGTTTTTGTTCGGCAACGGTTATATAGCCAGTTGCTTTTACAAACTGCTCAAATTGTTCATTAGTAACCTCAGTTTCATCCATCCAATATCCATCTACATATACACGATGTATTGGGGCGGCATCTTTGGTAACTCCTTTTATACTACACAAACTTTCGTCGGCAACATTACTTCCCATCGAGAATTCTCCGCCCGGAATCCAAACCATACCTTTTGGAGCTTTGGATGGAGCTGCTTTTTTATTAACGATTGTAGGTTCAAATTTAGATTCTGATGAAACCATTTGAACTTCATTACAATCCTGAGTAGTTTTTTCTGTAGTTGGCTTTATAAATTTTGCATAGCCAAAGCTAATAAATAGAATACCAGCGGCTATTGTCCCAAATAACCAATATTTGTTTATTTTTTTCATTAATTCGACTGTTTTTGTATAGTTTGTGTTTTCAACAATAAAAATACAATAAAAAGTTAAAACAGATCAAATTAAGAAGTTGTTTTTTTATATAAATTGGGTGCATTTTAGCATATAATAGCTAAATTTGCACCCACAAAAACAACAACACACTTATGTACAAATTGCTTATTCGTCCGATACTTTTTAGGTTTGATCCAGAAGAAGTCCATTATTTTACTTTTTCATTTGTTAGATTTATTTCAAAAATACCAGGAGTTTCATCGATTATAAAAGCAATTTATAAAGAAAATGACCCTCGATTAGAGCGAGAAGTTTTCGGAATAAAATTTAGTAATCCGGTTGGTCTTGCAGCAGGATTTGATAAAGATGCTAAACTATATAAAGAACTTTCAGATTTTGGTTTCGGATTTATAGAAATAGGAACTGTAACACCAGTAGGACAAGAAGGAAATCCTAAAAAGAGATTATTTCGTTTAAAAGAAGATCAGGCAATTATTAACCGTATGGGATTTAATAATGGCGGTGTTATCGAAGCTGTAGAACGCTTGAAGCAAAATAAAGGAGTTTTAATTGGTGGAAACATTGGGAAAAACAAAATAACCCCAAATGAAAATGCAGTCGATGATTACATCATTTGTTTTGATGCCTTGTTTAATCATGTAGATTATTTTGTGGTGAATGTAAGTTCTCCAAACACGCCAAACTTAAGAGCGTTACAAGATAAAGAGCCATTGACACAATTATTGCAAACGTTACAAAATAAAAATCTAACGCATGCAAAACCAAAACCAATATTATTAAAAATTGCTCCAGATTTGACAGATGAGCAATTATTGGATATTATCGATATTATAAAAACTACACAAATTGCTGGTGTAATCGCAACCAACACGACTATTTCCAGAGATGGATTGCAATCGGTAAATAAAGAAGAAATGGGAGGTTTGTCGGGTAAACCTTTAACCCAAAGATCAACCGAAGTAATTCGTTTTCTTTCTGAAAAAAGCAACAAAGCATTCCCTATTATAGGAGTAGGAGGAATTCATACTGCACAAGATGCTATCGAAAAATTAAATGCAGGTGCAAGTTTGGTTCAGTTATACACAGGTTTTATTTACGAAGGTCCAGCTTTGATTAAAGAAATAAACAAAGAGATTTTAAAAGGTTTGTAATAACATAACTTGAGCGATCAAGCCAGTAAGTAATGCAATACCAAAGCTTAAAAGAGTTCCTATAAGAACATATTCTGTTAGTTTACGATCTTTGGCTTCTTTCAAATCGCCAAACCTGAAAATAGATTTTGCTGCCAGTAAAAAACCAATGGCTTCAAAATGTCCGGTGATTATAAAACAAAATACAAATAGACGTTCTAGTATGCCAATGTAATTTCCTGCATTGGCAAGAGAATCGTCGGTTCCATTTTTATTTTCGGGAGTCCAAATCGAGATCAGGTTTCTGATGCAAATAGAAGTTGGTTTTGTTAAAAATAAAATCCCCGTTACTAT
Source organism: Flavobacterium sp. AJR (assembly GCF_002156885.1). NCBI lineage: Bacteria > Pseudomonadati > Bacteroidota > Flavobacteriia > Flavobacteriales > Flavobacteriaceae > Flavobacterium > Flavobacterium sp. AJR. The sequence goes on from NZ_NCWQ01000012.1 coordinate 22,842, forward strand.
AATCCAGAATTGACTGTTAAGCCAATGCAAGTATATTCTTTGCTGACTGTATAAAAATGCAATAGCTATCAAAACTATCAAATGTGCAATTTGGTCACCAATAAACCAAGCTCTTTTGGTAGTATCTTTTTGGAAATGAAGTTTTAAAAAATCAATAAAACCATGTGTTATTGCTAATAATAGCGCATACCATCCAAAGGACAATTCACCAACCAGAATCCAGGCTATAATACCATGTAAGGCTATATGTATATATAGGTAAATGCTTTTTTGTTTTTTGGTTTCTTTATCAATAACCCACGAATTAGGCTGAAATATAAAGTCACCAAGTAAGTGTGCCAAAAATAATTTTACAAATAGTATCATAAAGTAAATTCTTTTATTTGTGATCTAAAATATTGGTCTAGATCCATCATTAAATCATATTGTGCACGTTTCTGTCTTCGACTTACGGCTGCTTGGTTAATGCCTAATTTTATCCCGATTCCTTCCTGTGATAATGTCGGATTTTGAATTGCAATTACTATAAATTTAGCAGCAGGAACCAGCCAGTTATCCATAAAAGTAAGACTTAAACGTAACATTAAATTGAGTTTTGTATCAAAATCAAGATTTCCGGATTTTAATGCCAAAGTTGTTTTTTGTTTTTTCAAAGTTTCAAAAAGTTCTCCGGAATTTATAAAAGCAGTTCCATTACTTTCGGATATTTTCTTTGCTGTATGGGTCTTGTCTCCAAAACCAATACTCATTCTGGCATCCAGTTTTATAGATCTCAAATAGGCTTTTATCAATAAAGTTGCTAATAGAGCTTCTTCAGGATTTTTAATTTCTATCTGGAATTCATCACCACGATAAATCTCCCATTCGCTCGGATTTTTGCCGAATTGAGAAAATAGTTTTTTTAAATTCTCAATCCAATCTTTGGATTTCAGTTGTCTGGAACCTATAATATCCCCTGTGATTACGCTTATCATATTCAAATATAATTAAAAATTAAATAGCTTTTTTGTTTCAATTGGCTACATTTCTTTGGTTTACCTATTATAAAATGTCACTTCGACTCCACTCAGGTGGACATATAAAAGTTTGTCAGGCTGAGCGTCCCGATCCCGAAACTTCGGGACGGGAGAAGCCTACATTTATTATAAATGCTCAAATCGATTAACTTTACTCATAGGAATTTTAATATTACAAATATAAGGAATATTATTCATTATTACGTTTTTGTGTAATATTTGTAGTTATTACTTTTTTATGTAATAAAATAAACGAGGAAGATATTTTTTATTTATATAAAAAAGACAGTAACTTAGCATTCAGAAACAGAACTGCTTTGAGTAAAGAAATTAAGATTATCGAATGTCCGCGAGATGCTATGCAAGGCATCAAAACATTTATTCCTACCAAGAATAAAGTTTCTTATATCCAGTCTTTATTGCGAGTAGGTTTTGATACCATTGATTTTGGGAGTTTTGTTTCTCCAAAAGCAATTCCGCAAATGCAAGATACAGCTGAGGTTTTGGCACAACTAGATTTGTCTCAAACTACCAGTAAATTATTAGCAATTATTGCCAATACACAAGGAGCGGAAATAGCTTCGGAGCATAAAGAGATTCAGTATTTAGGATTCCCATTTTCGATTTCCGAGAATTTCCAAATGAGAAATACACATAAAACTATAGCCGAATCTATAATTACGCTTCAGGAAATATTAGAAATTGCTGATAAAAAGAACAAAGAAGTGATCACCTATCTTTCGATGGGATTCGGGAATCCGTATGGTGACCCCTGGAACGTTGAGATTGTTGGGGAGTGGACAGAGAAATTATCCAAAATGGGTGTGAAAACACTCTCGCTTTCTGATACCGTAGGAAGTTCAACTCCAGATATTATTACGTATTTATTTTCGAATTTAATTGCACAATATCCTCAAATCGAGTTTGGCGCACATTTGCATACCACACCCAATACTTGGTTCGAAAAAATAGATGCTGCTTTCCTTGCAGGTTGTCGCCGTTTTGATGGAGCGATTCAAGGTTTTGGAGGATGCCCAATGGCTACCGATAAACTAACAGGAAACATGCCAACAGAAAAAATGGTGTCGTATTTTACAGCACAAAAACAAGATACCAATGTAAGAGCTATGAGTTTTGAAAGTGCTTATAATGAAGCGTCTAAATTGTTTGGAGCATATCATTAAATCATTAATGTCTTTTTCTTTTAATTACAACAATTAATCAAAATCGTTGTTCTCATTACATCAAATTAAAATAATTTTGCAATGAAATTATATCAATATAATATGTTTTTCAGGTTCATAATCGTTGCGTTATTGTTTTGTTCGTGCGCTAGTGATTTAGATTTTGACCAAACCAAAGATCTTAAATTAGAGCCTGTTTTTGTTGCCAATTTAACCTATTTTGATGTTAAAGCAAATACATTTGTTGATAATGGAGAAGAACAGGATGTTGTTTTTAACGTGCAGGATTTCGATGTGTTTAGAGATAGTTTTTTTAGAGACAATTTAAAGAAAGCCGAGTTCAATTTCGAAATTGATAATACGATTGCTAGAGCCTACATAGTTAATTTTGTTTTTCTTGATGTCGATAATCAGGTGGTTCATCATACCGAAATAGATGTTCCAGCTTATGCAAACACACCAAATATTGTAAAGTATACAGATGTTTTTGAAAATGAGACATTAGATTTATTAAAAAAATCAGTTAAACTAGAAATAGGAATTACCATGCTGCCAGGAACTCCATTAACTCCAGATAGCCCAGGAAGATTAAAATTACGTTCGGGAGCAACTGTTTACTTCGAAATCAAATGAGAAAAATCTATTTAATTTTCTTGTTGGCAATGACTATTTCAGGATTGGCACAGAACAAACAAGTGTTGTATAATTTCTCTTCAATTCCGCAATCGTTGCTTGTAAATCCAGGAACAGATATTTCGTATAAGTATTATTTTGGAGTCCCGTTGTTATCTGGTATTTCGGCAAATCTTGGTTCAAGCAGTTTTTCGGCTTATGATTTGTTTGCAAATAACGGAGTCGACTTTAATACCAAGTTAAGAAATGCAGTAAACAAAGCATCCAAAAATGATAAGGTTTCTGTTAATCAGCAAGTCGAATTGTTTTCAGGAGGATTCAAGGTTGGAGGCAGAGAAAGTAAAGCTTACGTTTCATTTGGAGTGTATCAAGAAGCCGATTTTTTTATGTATGTACCTAAAGATTTGGCATTATTAGCATTAGATGGAAATAAAAATTATATCGGAAAATCGTTTGATTTAAGTCAGTTAACCGCCAAGGCCGAAGTAATTTCTGTTTTTCATGTTGGATATCATAAAAAAGTAAGTGATAAATTAGTTTTAGGAGGTAGAGCAAAGTTGTATTCTAGCGGATTAAATGCGACCACTACCAAGAATTCGGGATATATTTATACAGGAAACTCTAATACAACAATGTATAATCAAATTATATCTTCTAATTTAGAACTAAAAACCTCAGGAATTGCCGAATTTCGTAAAGATGATTATAATGGAAGTGTAGCTTCGGATGTTGCAAAAAACACTTTTTTGGGTGGAAATTTAGGATTTGGTTTTGATGCAGGAATAACTTATTATCCTAAAAAAAATATTCAGCTCACAGCAAGTGTAATCGATGTTGGTTTTATTCGCCACAGCAAAGATGTCGAAACGATTACCTACAAAGGGTATTATCAATATGAAGGAGTAAATCCTAATTTTACCAATCCCGAAAAACCAGAAAATGTATTCGATGAGTTCGAAGCAGCAATTCCGCGTGACACAGTTTATGGTAAATACACTACTTGGCGACCAGTAAAATTTAATGCATCATTTCAGTATTCTTTCGGTGAATCCAGATCCGACGAAGAATGTAATTGTGTGTCAAAAGGAGAAACTGAATATCTTAATGGGGTAGGAGCACAATTGTTTGCAATGTCTACACCAAGAACACCATTGGTAGCTTTAACGGCTTTTTATAGACGTACTCTTTTTGAAAATCTTCAAGTAAAAGCAACTTATACCATAGATTCTTTTTCTTCAAAAAACATAGGATTTGGACTTTCAACAAATCTGGGTAAGTTCAATTTATATGCTATGGTCGATAATATTCTGGAATACAAGGATATCACAAAAGCCAATAGTGCTACGTTTCAATTTGGACTTAATTTTATTTTCAAAGAAAATTCTGAATACTATTAAGTTATTTTTTATAAGAAGCTAATCCGGCTATTCGCTATAATCTTTATTGTTTTAAAGGAAAACAATAAAGGATTTCCGCTGCTATCCGGGCTAGGAACGAGGTAGATTTCAGGAGCTTTTTTTAATAGAGATTAACTATAGGAATTTATCCCGAAGCGTCGGGACTAAAAATTTCTGAATAGTATAATGTAAAAGTTTTCAATTTATTCACTATATTTGCACGCAATTCAACTAGAAATTGCACCATGATAGCACACAACTCCAAGATTATCGGCGAAGGTTTAACTTACGACGATGTATTATTAGTACCTAACTACTCGAATGTGCTTCCTCGCGAAGTGAGTATCCAATCAAAATTTTCTCGAAACATAACGCTAAACGTTCCAATCGTATCTGCTGCTATGGATACCGTTACCGAAAGTTCAATGGCAATTGCTATGGCGCAAGAAGGTGGAATTGGTGTTTTGCATAAAAACATGACCATCGAGCAACAAGCTGCCAAAGTACGTAAAGTAAAGCGTGCAGAGTCAGGAATGATTATCGATCCAGTTACATTACCATTAAGTTCTACAATTGCAGATGCTAAAATGGCAATGAAAGAATTCGGAATTGGTGGAATCCCAATCGTTGATGAAAACAGAATCCTTAAAGGAATTGTTACCAATCGTGACTTACGTTTTGAAAAAAATGGAACAAGACCAATTGTTGAAGTTATGACAAGTCAAAACTTGGTAACTGTAGCCGAAGGAACTTCATTAGAGCAAGCCGAAGTAGTTTTACAAGGTCATAAAATAGAAAAATTACCAGTTGTTAATGCAAACTATGAATTAGTTGGATTAATCACTTTTAGAGATATTACTAAACTTACCCAAAAACCAATTGCTAATAAAGATGTTTTTGGTCGTTTAAGAGTAGCTGCCGCAATTGGAGTTACTGGTGATGCAGTTCAAAGAGCAGAAGCATTAGTTGCAGCAGGAGTAGATGCCATTATCATTGATACCGCTCACGGACATACAGAAGGTGTTGTAAATACCTTAAAAGAAGTAAAATCAAAATTCCCACAAATAGATGTAATTGTTGGAAACATTGCAACTCCAGAAGCTGCTAAATATTTAGTAGAAAATGGTGCCGATGGTGTAAAAGTAGGAATCGGACCTGGTTCAATCTGTACAACACGTATCGTTGCTGGTGTTGGATTTCCTCAATTCTCGGCAGTATTAGAAGTTGCTGCAGCAATAAAAGGATCTGGCGTACCAGTAATTGCCGATGGTGGAATACGTTATACAGGAGATATTCCTAAAGCAATTGCTGCCGGAGCTGATTGTGTAATGTTAGGTTCATTACTAGCAGGAACAAAAGAATCTCCAGGTGAAACGATTATCTTCGAAGGAAGAAAATTCAAATCTTACCGCGGAATGGGTTCTGTTGAAGCTATGCAAACGGGATCAAAAGATCGATATTTTCAAGATGTTGAAGACGATGTTAAAAAATTAGTTCCAGAAGGAATTGTAGGTCGTGTTCCTTACAAAGGAGAATTAAACGAAAGTATGCTTCAGTTTATTGGAGGACTTCGTGCAGGAATGGGATATTGCGGTTCAAAAGATATTCCGACATTACAAGAGTCAGGACGTTTTGTTAGAATCACTTCTAGCGGAATCACAGAGAGTCATCCTCATAATGTAACAATTACCAAAGAGGCTCCAAATTACTCAAGATAATCAAGAGATTTCTATATAAAACAAAAGGCATAAGATTTAGTTTCTTATGCCTTTTTTGCGTTTGATGGTTTTTATTAAAAAATAAATAAATGATTGTTTGTCATTTTCGCAAAGAAAATTAAAGAACTTTACAAAGAATTATTTTACTGCAAAACATCCACAATGGTGTCTTTCTGACGCAGGAAGACACGAGTTTTCAATGTCATTAAGTTAAGTTTTTGAGTTATTTTTTTTAAAAGAAGTAAAGATTAAACATAATATTGTCATTTCGACGGAGGAGAAATCTCAATAAGTAACTCCGCAATGAGAATCCAATTTTTGTAGAGTTTCTCGCGGAGATTTCTCCTCCGTCGAAAAGATAAACCTTTGCTCCCGAAGCCTTAGGATTACATCTTTGTGAGAGATTTATTTGGTAAAGTATTACAATTGTTTCCCTAGCTTAATGACATTGCACAAGCGCTAGCTTCTGACTAAGATTCTTTCTGGGTCAGAAAGACAAGTTGATGACGGCTACTCTACAGGTTTTAGGATTGACCTCTTTTATTTTAAAAAAGCATCTATTATATCTTAACCTAGGTATTAACAAATTCGAGGTAATTGTTCCCCAATTAATGGAGATAAAACCCTTTTACCGCCAAATGCACTCTCGGTGATAATTTTTAAAGGATGGTCCTCGGTTATAAAACCTATGCAAGAAGCATGAGGATTCGTTTTTTGTAAAATTGCTAAAGCTCCGTCTTTAATTTCAGCATCAACAATACACACAAATATGCCTTCATTGGCAACATATAAGGGATCTAAACCCAGTAATTCACAGGCACTATTTACTTGATTTTCTACGTTTATATTTTCATCATAAAGATTCACTCCAAAATTGCATTCAGTTACAATTTCGTGTAATACCGATGCTAGACCTCCACGTGTTGCATCTCTTAGAAAATGAATTTTAGCACCATATTTTTCTATCAATTCAAGTGTAATTTCGTTTAAGTTTGTGGTGTCACTCAATATATCACTGTCAAACTGAAGACCTTCTCGTTCCGACATGATTGCCATTCCGTGTGATGCTATCGGACCATTTATAAGTATGGCATCGTTTTTAAGAATATTCCCAATTTTTATATTTGCTTTTTCATGTACAATTCCAACTCCAGAAGTATTAATGTAAATTTTATCTCCTTTTCCTCTTTCAACTACTTTAGTGTCTCCAGTAACAATAAAAACGCCAGCTTTGTCGGCAGCCGATTTTATAGATTTAATAATCTGGGTAAATTCGTTTAAACTAAAACCTTCTTCAATTATTAATGATAAAGAGAGATATTTAGGAATTGCTCCACACATAGAGAGGTCATTTACAGTTCCGTTTACAGCAAGCTCTCCAATGTTTCCTCCTTTAAAGAAAATGGGAGAAATAACATAACTATCGGTAGAAAAGGCTAAATTTCCTTGTAAATTTATAAAGGCACCATCATGTCGAACATCTAAAATATCGTTTTTTAAAATCTTTAAAATAACATCATTTAATAATTGCGTCATATGTTCTCCACCGCTTCCGTGATGTAGATAAATTGCTTCTGAATTTTTAGAATTATTCATTTTTAGAATTTAAATTTCTTCCCCCATTTCCTTTAAAACTGCCATAGTACGTTTGGCTTCTTCTTCGTCTATAATACCTATAGCAGCACCAACATGTACTAAAACATAATCGCCTTCTTTTGCTTCGGGAACAAGCGTTAGATTGACTTCTTTAATAATTCCTTCAAATGAAACGTTTCCAATTCTAAAAGTTTCATCGAGTTGCATTGTTACTTTTTTAAGTTGACCAGGGACTGCTAAGCACATACTGTTATTGGTTTATTGATTGGGTTAAATAGGTATACCATGCTTCTAACCCTTCTCCAGATGTGGCCGAAACTTCAAAGAATTCTAATTGAGGATTTACTTTTCTGGCATATTCTTTTAATTTCTCTAAATCAAATTTTAAATATGGTAATAAATCTATTTTATTGATAATGCATATTTGCGAACCATAAAACATATCAGGATATTTTAAGGGTTTATCCTCACCTTCGGTCACAGATATAATTACAATACGTTTAGATTCTCCTAAGTCAAACATCGCTGGACAAACTAGATTTCCAACATTTTCAATCATCATAATCGAATCTTGTTTAGGTTTCAATTCTTTAACAGCTCTCGAGATCATTTCGCTATCAAGATGACATCCTTTTCCAGTATTTATTTGAATTACAGGAACATTAAGTTTGTGAATCCTGTCAGCATCATTTGTGGTTTGTTGATCGCCTTCGATAACTGAAAAAGTTATTTTACTTTTTAAATCAGTAATTGTTCGTTCCAGTAATGATGTTTTTCCTGATCCGGGAGAACTCACCAAGTTGATTGAGAAAATATTTAAAGCTTCAAAGAAACCTCTGTTTCTCTCGGCAGTTAATTGGTTTTTATGTAAAATATCTTTTTCTAATTGTATCACACTTATCTCGTGACTATGATCATGACTATGACTATGATGATGGCTGTGGTTATGATTATGGTCATGAGTATGTTCGTGGTCATGTTCATGATCATGTTGTAGTTCATTATCATGATGGTGATGATGAAAATTACTATTGTTAGAATGATTCTGTTTTTCGCCCATTTTAGTATATCTTATTTCATTCTCATCAGAGCTACATCCGCAGGTGGTACACATAATTTTCTATTTTATAATTAATTTTTTAATTTTTAGTTCTTTCCCTTCTAAAATTTCTTTAAAAGGACTGTTGCAATTGGGGCAGGAATCAAATATTTTTTTGATAATAAAGGTGTGATTACATTCTGCACATTTTGCCCTCCCGACAGGTTCTTCAACAAATAATTTGGAACCATCCAGCACACTGTTATTAGTGCACAATGGCCATACGAAATGAAAAGAATCCATCTCGACGCCAGATAATTTTCCTATTTCGAGATAAATTTCTAAGACCTTTTTTCCTTTTATTTTCTCTACTTCTTGATGAGCAGTTTTTACAATAGAGGAGACAATAGAAAGTTCATGCATATTGAATTTGCTTTTAGCAACAAAAATTTAGGGGTCAATTTAAGTTTATTAAACCTTTCAGAACATGATAATTATCATAAAATTGTAGGAAAAATAAAATAAAATTTGAAGTATTGATATTTAATGAAAGTATTGGTCTGCAATGTTGAGTATTCTAAATCAAATAGACCATGAAGTGTTTTAAAAACTAACTTAAGGATGGAGGATAAAGTCAAAAAGAATGAGACCTATTATAATAGTATCGAAAGACAAGGTTATAGTAGGAGAGATTTTTTAAAATTTGTAGCATATATAGGGGCATATATGGGTGTAGAAAGTTCTGCAATAGGACAGATCACAAAAGCATTAGAAAGGACACCCAGATTACCCGTTATTTGGGAACATTTTCAGGAGTGTACCTGTTGTAGTGAGTCGTTTATTCGTTCGGATCATCCTATTGTTGCCGATATTATTTTAGACAAAATATCATTAGATTATACGCTAACGCTAATGGCCGCTTCTGGGCATCAAGCCGAAGCAGCTAAACAAGCAACAATGAATAAATACAAAGGAGAATACATTCTTTGTGTTGAAGGCTCTATACCTCTTGGCGCCGACGGAAATTATTGTTGTATAGGAGGCCGTAGCGCTGTTGATATACTAAAAGAATCTGCTGCAGGGGCAAAAGCGATAATTGCTTGGGGAAGTTGTGCAACATCTGGTTGTGTACAAGCAGCAAAACCGAATCCTACAGGAGCAGTACCTATAAACAAAATCATTACCGATAAACCAATTATCAATGTTCCGGGATGCCCTCCTATAGGAGAGGTAATGGCTGGTATTATTGTACATATTGTTGCCTTTGGGAAATTGCCAGAACTAGATAATGCAGGTAGACCAAAAGCATTTTATTCTAAAAGAGTCCATGATAGTTGTTATCGCCGACCTTATTTTGATGCAGGATTATTTGTCGAAAATTTTGATGATGAGAATGCAAAAAAGGGGTATTGCTTATACAAAGTTGGTTGTAAAGGACCTAGTACCTACAATGCTTGCGGTAATATGAAATGGAATGGAGGGGTAAGCTACCCAATTCAATCCGGGCATGGCTGTTTAGGCTGTAGTGCCAAAGATTTCTGGGACGCAGGAAGTTTTTATTCAAGAGACTCCTCTGTATCAGCGGGAGATATAGAAGCAAATGCCGATACAATAGGTAAAATTGCCCTTGGGGGAGTTGCTGCAGGTATTGGGGTTCATGCCATCCTCTCTAATGTATCAAAACGAAAAGAGCTAAATCAAAGAATTAATCAGGCAACTGAAAACGAAAAACACTTAGACGATTTATAATCTATAAAAAAATAAAGAATGGCAGAGAGAATAGTGGTAGACCCAATTACTAGAATAGAAGGACATCTTAGAGCCGAAGTAGAAATTTCGGATGGAACTATACAAGAAGCCTTTTTATCTTCGACTATGGTTAGAGGTCTTGAAAACATTGTAAAAGACAGGAATCCAAAAGACGTTTGGGCTTTTGTACAACGTACTTGTGGGGTTTGTACAGCTTCCCATGCTACCGCATCAATACGAGCTGTTGAAGATGCACTTGGAATTGTAGTTCCTCCAAATGCAGAAATGGTTCGTAATATTATGCTAGGAGCTTTATACTTACATGATCACGTAGTTCATTTTTATCATCTCCACGCATTTGATTGGGTAGATGTAATAAGTGGCTTGAACGCAGATCCTGTAAAAACTTCTCAAATAGCACAATCTATTTCAAATTGGCCAAAAAGTTCACCAGGTTATTTTTCGGATTTACAAAAAAGACTAAAAAAATTTGTAGAGAGTGGGCAATTAGGAATTTTTGCTAATGGTTATTGGGGACATCCACAAATGAAACTACCACCCGAAGTTAATTTAATGGCAACTGCTCATTATTTGGAAGCCTTAGAGTGGCAAAAAGAAATTGTGAAAGTGCATGCTATTTTTGGTGGTAAAAATCCACACCCCAATTTTTTAGTTGGAGGAATGGCTTGCTCTATTAACCTTGATGATGCAAGTGGACTAAATGCCGAAAGACTTGCCCACGTAAGACAACTTTTAGAAGAAGGGAAGCAATTTGTAGAACAAGTATATGTTCCAGATGTTCTTGCCATTGCAGGATATTATAAAGACTGGGGGGCTATTGGAGGGTTTCATAATTTTATGTCTTCTAGAGAATTCCCAATGCAGGGGCATAATAATACAAACGATATTAATTTTAAATTCCCGTCGGGAGTTATTTTGAATAAAGATTTATCTAAACTTCATGACTTAGATTTAAGAGATTTAAAAACAGTAGAAGAGTATGTAAATAATTCCTGGTATGATTATGAAGGAGATGGTAATTTAGGAAGACAACCGTGGAGCGGAGAAACCAAAATAAATTACACAGGTCCTAAACCACCTTATACACATTTGAATGTTGATGAAAAATACAGTTTTATCAAAACACCAAGATGGAAAGGTCATGCGATGGAAGTAGGTCCGCTTGCTAGAATGTTAGTTGGATATGCGTCCGGAAGAGAAGAATTTAAAGAAACTATTGATTCTACATTATCAAAATTGCAAGTTCCAGCCGCAGCACTATTCTCGACTTTAGGAAGAACTGCCGCTAGGGCTTTAGAATCAAAATTAGTGGCAAACTGGAATCTGGAATTTTTTGATACTTTAATTGAGAATATTAAAAAAGGAGATACCAATATCGCAAATACAGAAAAATGGGAAACGTCTACCTGGCCAAAAGAGGCTAAAGGAGTAGGTATTGTCGAAGCACCACGAGGCGCTTTGAGCCATTGGATTGTTATAAAAGATGCAAAAGTGGCTAATTATCAACAAGTAGTTCCATCGACATGGAACGCTTCTCCCAGAGATCCAAAAGGGCAACGATCTCCTTACGAAAGTAGTTTGCTAAATACACCAGTTGCAAATCCAGAATTACCATTAGAAATCATTAGAACGATACATTCATTTGATCCTTGTATCGCTTGTGCAGTTCATTTATACGATGAAAATGGAGATATTATTAAAGAAGTAAACGATATCACAATTTGTAATTCTTAATTTAAATTGTAAAGCATGCCAACAAAAACCAACGATTATAAAAGAGCTTATATATGGCAATTACCCGTGCGTATTTTTCATTGGGTAAATGCTTGGGCTATTACAGGATTAGTCGCAACAGGATTTATTATTGCAAATCCGCCCGGAATTATCTCCAGCAAAGAAGCTACAGAACAATTTTGGTTTGGCTACGTTCGCGGAATCCATTTTATATGTGCCTATCTATTGGTAGCAGTGATGATTTTGAGGGTTTATTTTGCTTTCAAAGGGAATAAATACGCTAATTGGCGTGTATTTCTTCCTTTTAAGAAAGAAGGATTTAAAAGGATGTGGCACGTTATTAAATACGATATTTTTTTGCAAAATGAAGAAACAAATAATTCCCCTACAGGAGCTGTAGGACATAATAGTGTCGCTGCAGCTTCTTATTTGGTTATGTTTTTTATGGGACTTGTTATGATAGCGACAGGGTTTGCAATGTATGCTCCCACATCGACTTGGTTTTTACCAAAGATGTTTGGTTGGGTTGTAAACTTGTTAGGAGGAGATTTTAATGTTAGGACTATTCATCATATTACTACCTGGACTTTTATCTTGTTTGCAATCGTTCATGTTTATTTGGTATTCTTTCATGATTGGTTGGAAGGATTAGGTGAGACATCGGCTATGGTAAGTGGATATAAATTTGTACGAACCGAAAGGGTTAGAAAAGATGAAATTGCCGACGATGTAAAAGAAGTTGTGATAAATACTGGAAATCAAGAAGAAAATAAAAAAATATAAAAGTAAAGATGATTACAGAAAAAGTCAATATACCATATAAATATGATGAGTTTCACTCTAATGGAAATGAAATTTTAGTACTTGGTATTGGTAATTATTTAATGGGGGATGAGGGTGTTGGAGTACATTTTATTAATAGGATTGAGAAGACCGATTTCCCCGAAAATATCTCTTTTATTGATGGAGGAACAGGAGGATTTACATTAATTCCATGCATTGAGAACCATAAAAAAGTAATTATTGTAGATGCAACAATGGATGGAAAAGAAGAAGGGACTATTACACTCTTAACACCCAGATTTTCTAATGATTTTCCGATTTCTTTAAGTGGTCATAATTTTGGATTAAAGGACATGGTCGAAATTTTGACTATGCTTGATACGATGCCCGAAATTTATTTGTACACAATTACGATTTCTAAAATGGAACCAATGCTTATGGAGCTTTCTCCAAAAGTCGATGGTGCGATAAAAGAAGTAACAGAAAAAATTATTCAATTAATTGAAAATTTTAATAAAAACTAAACCTTGAATCATTCTTTTCAAATAATCATTTCTGGACGTGTGCAAGGTGTTGGTTTCCGCCCTTTTGTTTATAATTTAGCTACTGAATTTGGACTGACTGGTTATGTTTCAAATAATGAATTGGGAGTGATTATAATAGCAAGTGGAGAGCCCGAAAGAGTATTTGAATTTCACAAAGCGATTAAAAAAAAATATCCTAAGAATGCTAAAATATCAGCGATTAAGATTTCAGAATTTACTACGAAAGAAAAATTTGAAAATTTTTATATAAAATCAACAACAGAAAACATTTCGGCAAATTTACCTTTAACACCAGATTTTGCAATTTGCGAAAGTTGTAAAGATGAGGTTATAGATTCTGAGAACAAACGTTATTTTTACCCTTTTACTACTTGTACACAATGCGGTCCTCGTTACGCTATCACCAGGAAATTCCCTTTTGAAAGAGAAAATACGAGCATGAATGAATTCCGAATGTGCCAAGCATGTTCTGAAGAATATCGTAATCCCAAAGATATTCGTTTTCATTCGCAAACAAGTTCATGTCCCGATTGCGGGGCTCAACTTTCTTTTACTGATAAAGAAAATCAGAAAATTATAGGTACAAATTTGCAAATTTTCAAACGTATTTCAGATGAATTAAAAAAAGGGAAAATTATAGCTGTAAAAAATATTTCGGGATATTTATTACTATGCGATGCTAGAAACTCAGAGGCTATAATGGAATTAAGAAGTCGGAAAAGACGTTTAAAAAAACCTTTTGCAGTCTTATTTCCAAATTTCAGTCAGGTTGTTACTAATTTGAATTGTAATAAAATAGAAGAGAAACAATTAAAATCTGTTGAAGTACCTATTGTTATTTTAAATTTAAAAGATCAAAATAATCTGGCAGTAGATGAAATTGCTCCAGAAATGAGAACAATTGGAGCAATGCTTCCTAATTCAGGCATTTTACAATTAATTTCATTTGTTTTTAATGCTCCTTTAATAGCTACTAGTGGTAATTTTCACGGGGCACCAATTTGTACAAACGAAAAAGAGGCTACGACTATTTTAAAACCTATTGCAGATTTTTTTCTCCATCATAATTTAGAGATAGAACATCCTCAAGATGATAGTGTAATTAAATTTTCAGAAAAGAACAAAGTAAAAATAATCCTGAGACGATCCAGAGGTTTTGCTCCAAATTTTAAAACAGATTTTTGTAATGATACCAATCAAAAAATAGTTTGCTTAGGCGGAGATTTGAAAAATACTATTACTATTAGTCCTAACAATCAATGTTATGTTAGCGAATATAATGGAGATTTAAGTAATTATGATGCTTATGAACGATTTGATAAAAAAATAAAAAAGTATCTGCAAATTTTTGATTTCTTGCCAGAGGTTATCATTTGTGATAAACATCCAAATTATCATAACAGTCAAATTATTAGTGATTTTACAGATGCGAAAAATCAAAAAGAAATTCTGAAAGTTCAGCATCATGAAGCTCATTTTGCAGCAATTTTAGGAGAGAAAAAGCTATGGGGGAGAAAGAATATTTTAGGTGTTATTTGGGACGGAATGGGTTTTGGAAATGAAAATGAAATTTATGGAGGAGAGTTTCTACGCTACAATGCTAATAAGATTAAAAGAGTTGGTCATTTAGAATATTACCCATGGATTATGGGAGATAAAATGTCAAAAAATCCAAAAATTGCTGCATTTTCTATAAGTGGGAATAATACTTTTTTACGAAATTTTTTTGATGAAAACGAATTGAAAATTTATAAAAATGAGATAGGGCTCGCAAAAATAAAAACATCCTCTATGGGGAGATTATTCGATGCTGTTGCCTTTACTTTAGGCTTTCTGGATAATATATCATTTGAAGGAGAAGCAGGTTTATATCTTGAAAATTTGGCCCAAAGAGGATATAACAAACCTGTTTTAGAATTAGAAGATTATTTAAAAAATGAAATAATTACCAACCTGGTTCCTGTAAGAAGAATTTTATTGCAAATTATTACAGCTCGTAAAAAGAATGTTGGTATAGAAATTATCGCTCTTAATTTTCATTATACTTTGGTAAAATGTATTGAAAAAGTTGCAAAATTTTCAAAAGCAAAAGAATTAGCATTTAGCGGAGGAGTTTTCCAAAACTCAGTACTTATAGATTTGATTGTTGATCATTTAAAATCAAAATATAAACTTCATTTTCATAAAATAGTTTCTCCCAATGACGAAAATATTTCATTTGGACAACTCAATTACTATTTACATATAAAAAAATAAATCATGGATATTTTAGAATTATTAGGGCATGTTGGTAAAACAGAAGAGAAAGATAAAATCTCTTATTCTGCGGGAGTGGTGATGGCATTAAGTCTAAAAGATATAGGTTTTGACGAAATAAAATACGAAGATTTTGTAGACGGAATGCAATCTGTATTTGGAAAAGCAAGCTCAAAGATTTCTCCTAAACGATCTATCGAGATCTTTAATAATTATGTAGCACTTTTACAAGAAGAATTGAAGATTACGAATGCAGAAATTGGAAAAGAATTTTTGGATAAAAATTCTAAAAAGGCAGGAATAATTTCGCTTTCAAGTGGATTGCAATACGAAGTTTTAGTTGAAGGAAATGGAAGTATTCCTAAAAGAACAGATACTGTAAATGTTATTTATGAAGGCTATTTGCTGAATAAAAATGTTTTTGATTCGACTAAAGAAACTGGTGCGCAGAAAATTAAATTATTGCAGACTATACAAGGTTGGCAAGAAGCATTGCAATTAATGCCAGAAGGCTCTCGTTGGAAAGTTTATATCCCACATCATTTGGCATACGCCGAAATTGGAGCACCTCCGATGATTCAGCCCAATTCAACCTTAGTTTTTATAATTGAACTTTTAAATATTGTTTGACATGAAGTATCTCTCAGAGTATAGAAATCCTGAATTGGTAAAACAATATATTACCGAATTGCATAAAATAACTACAAAGCCTTGGAATATAATGGAAATTTGTGGTGGACAAACGCATTCATTAGTAAAAAACGGTTTGTTGGATTTATTGCCTTCAAACATAAGAATGATTCATGGGCCTGGTTGCCCTGTATGTGTAACTCCAATTTCTTTAATAGATAAGGCAATCGAATTGATGAAGCAAGATGTAATTTTGTGTTCATTTGGGGATATGACCCGAGTACCAGGTTCTTCTCAAAGTCTGTTGCAAGCTAAGGCAGAAGGGGGAGATTTACGTATTCTATATTCCCCACTGGAGGCGGTAAATATAGCTGCACAAAACCCTGATAGGGAAATTGTATTTTTTGCAGTAGGATTTGAAACGACAGCTCCAAGTATTGCTTTAGCAGTAATTCATGCTCAAAAATTAGACTTGGATAATTTTAGTTTATTAGTCTCGCATGTACTTGTTCCGCCTGCTATGGAGACTATTTTATCTGATGAGTTTTGTACTATTGATGCTTTTTTGGGAGCCGGACATGTATGTACAATAGTAGGGCTGGAAGAATATTATCCCATTTCTGCAAAATATAAAATTCCGATTGTAATTTCTGGATTTGAACCTGCCGATTTGCTTCGGGCTATTTATCATGCTGTACTACAATTAGAAACAGGAAAATTTGAAGTTGAAAATCAATATACCCGACTAGTAAAAGAAGAAGGGAATATAAAAGCTAAAGAGGTTGTAGACACTGTTTTTACAATTGGAGGTCAAGAGTGGAGAAGTATTGGCGTAATCGAAAATAGTGGATTGGTGATGAGAGAAAACTATAGAAAATATGATGCTAATTCTCGATTTTCGATTAACAGTAGTAATAAAAAGACAGACCAAAATTGTATTGCAGGAGAAATTTTAAGAGGAACTAAAAAACCAAACCAATGCCCCGAATTTGGAAAAAAATGCAAACCGTCTAATCCATTAGGAGCACCAATGGTTTCTTCTGAAGGGGCTTGTGCTGCATATTATAATTATTTGTAGTTGTTATGATTGGAATAATAATAACACTTTATGCAGGATTAGAGCATGCTCTTGAAATGGATCATTTATTGGCTGTTAATAGTTTAGTAACTAATAGAAAAAATATAAAGAAAGCTGCCAAAGATGGGATGTATTGGGGAATAGGACATACCCTTACCATTTTTGTGATAGGTGTTGTTATGATTGGTTTTAAGGTAATTATAAAGGAAAGTGTTTTTAGTTATCTTGAAGGAACTGTTGGTTTAATGTTGATTATACTAGGTGTTTTTCGTTTGTTTAAGTTATTTAAAAAAAATACCCATACTCATACCTACACGCACTCTCATGAACATACCCATAGTAATGGCGTTACCCACACCCATTTGCATTCTCATACATATACCCATTCTCACCCCATAGATTTGTTTGAGCATGAACATCCAGATGAGTCTAAGGGATATCGGGCAGCATTTGGTGTAGGATTAATTCATGGATTGGCGGGTAGTGGCGCTTTGGTCGTATTGGTAATCTCTCAGATGAAAACGGTTTTAGAAGGATTAATGTATATCTTAGTTTTTGGATTAGGTTCAATTTTCGGGATGTTTTTAGCCTCTGGATTATTCAGTATTCCTTTTGCTAAAAATGTACTCAAATCTCAAAAACTACAATACGTATTAATCATAATTTCCTCGCTGCTTTGTATTGCTTATGGATTTAAAGTAGTGTATGAAAATTTCTTTGCATAAGGAACAAATATTAAATCAATCCTTTTATCTTGGCGTGTTGCAATAATAAAATTGTTTTGGCATCTTTTATTTCTCCAGTTGCAATCATATTGTAAGCTTCATCAAAAGTCATTTCTAGTACTTCGATGTTTTCATTTTCAATGTCGAGCCCGCCACCGTCACTAACTTTCATACTTTCGTTATATTCTCCTGTAAACAAATATAGAATTTCGGTTACCGATCCTGGTGACATATAGGTTTCGATTACTTTATCTACATTCTTTAATCGATATCCGGTTTCTTCTTCCGTTTCACGGATGATACATTCTTTAGGATTGTCTTTGTCTAAAAGTCCAGCACAAACCTCAATCATCATTCCAGATTCATTTCCGTTAAGATAAGTTGGCATGCGAAACTGTCTTGTAAGGACTACAGTTTTCTTTTCAGAATTATAAAGTAATATTGCTGCGCCATTCCCTCTGTCATATATTTCTCGGCTATGAGTTTCTTTCTTTCCGTTATTCTTTTGATAATCAAACGTTACTTTGTTTAATACATACCAATTATCAGATAATAATTTAGTCTCAGTTATATTTATTTTAGGATTGCTCATGTGTGAAATGTTTTTTTGGCAAAAAAAACGCTCTGGATTTCAGAGCGTTTAATGTTTTTATTTAAGTATCGTTTGTTTTCTGTCTGGACCTACAGAAACAATCTTGATAGGCACTTCGACTTCTTTCTCGATAAACTCGATATATTCTTTTAATTCAATTGGTAATTGATCATAAGTTGTCATTCCAGTTAAATCAGCTTGCCATCCTTTAAACTCTTTGTAAACAGGAGTTACATTTTCTGGCTCTATATTATAAGGGAAATGAGAAATGTTTTGTCCTTTGTAGTTGTATTCAGTACACACTTTTAAAGTTTCGAATCCAGAAAGTACGTCACCTTTCATCATCATTAATTGTGTAACACCATTTACTTGAACAGCATATTTTAAAGCTACTAAGTCTAACCATCCGCAACGTCTTTGTCTTCCTGTAACAGATCCAAATTCGTTTCCGATTTTTGCCATTGTAGCTCCAACTTCGTCAAAAAGCTCAGTTGGGAAAGGACCGCTACCAACACGAGTAACGTATGCTTTAAAAATACCGTAAACTTCTTTAATTTTGTTTGGCGCAATACCTAAACCAGTACATGCTCCTGCAGCAGTAGTATTTGATGAGGTAACAAATGGATATGTTCCAAAATCTACATCTAATAAAGATCCCTGAGCACCTTCGCATAAAATAGATTTACCAGCTTTTTGAGCTTGGTACATATATTCTTCACTATCAATAAAATCTAATTTTTTTAGTTCTTCGATAGCTTCAAAGAATTCTTTTTCAAGTTCTGCTAAGTTGTATTGAATAGCAACATCATAAAAAGCAATCATAGCTTCATGCTTGTCTGCCAATGCTCTGTAACGCTCTTTAAAATCTTCTAATTCGATATCACCAACACGTAAACCGTTTCTACCAGTTTTGTCCATGTAAGTTGGACCAATTCCTTTTAATGTAGAACCAATTTTTGCTTTTCCTTTTGATGCTTCAGAAGCTGCATCAAGTAAACGGTGTGTTGGCAAAATTAAGTGTGCTTTTCTAGATATAATTAATTTGCTTTTGATGTCTAAATTAAATTTCTCTAGACCTTCAATTTCTTTTTGGAAAACCACTGGGTCAATTACAACTCCATTACCAATAATGTTAATAGACTTTTTATGAAAAATCCCTGATGGAATTGTTCTTAAAACGTGTTTTATTCCGTCGAATTCTAAAGTATGTCCTGCATTTGGTCCACCTTGAAAACGAGCAATAATGTCATAATTAGAGGTAAGAACGTCTACAATTTTCCCTTTACCTTCATCTCCCCATTGTAATCCTAGTAATAAATCTACGGTCATTCTGTTTTTAATTTTAATGTCGAGGCAGTTTTTACCGCCTGCTCAGATTAATTTGTTATCTATTTTTATTTAAATATTTTCGAGAACAATCTTTTTTAGCGATTGTCTATTTCTGTTTTTTGTTTCCGTAAAAATATAAGGAATGATTCGTGATTTCGATATCAAATATTTCTTCGATTGTTTTTTTTATGGTCTGAATTCTAGGGTCGCAAAATTCGATTACCTCACCAGAATCAGTCATAATGATATGATCGTGTTGCTTGTCAAAATACGATTTTTCGTAGTAGGCTTGATTTTGCCCAAATTGATGTTTACGAACCAAAGCACAATCTAATAATAATTCGATTGTATTATATAAAGTGGCTCTACTTACACGATAATTTTTGTTTTTCATTTTGATATACAAGTTTTCAATATCAAAATGTTCTTCACTATCGTATATTTCCTGAAGTATAGCGTAGCGCTCAGGTGTTTTACGATGCCCTTTTTGTTCAAGATATAATGTAAAAACATTTTTTACAATTTCTTGATTTTTGTTGTTGTCAGTTGAAATGAGTGTCATATCCTGCAAAGATAATTTATTATTTTTAAATGAATAAAAGTTTCCTGTTTAAAGTTTCACGTTCAAATGTTTAATCGTGAAAATTCAGACACTTATGTTCTATATTCTCTGGTTACTTTATCTACACCATCAATTTTTTTGATATTATTAATCATTTTCTTGAGTATAGAATTATTTCGTACAATTACTGCAATCTGACCATGAAAAATCCCGGCATCGGTACTCAAAGAGATGCTCTGAATGTTCACGTTCATGTTGTTAGAAATCACTTTTGTTAATTGGTTTGTAAGTCCTAAAACATCCATTCCTGTAATATTGATAATAGCTTTAAATTCTTCTTGAGATGAATCAATCCATTTAGCAGTCATTATACGATACGCATAGTTGGATTGCATTCCGATGGCATTAGGACAGTCTTTCTTATGAACTTTTATCCCTTCGTTTATCGTTACAAATCCAAAAACATCATCTCCTGGAATTGGGTTACAACATGGAGATAATTTATAATCTAGTTTATCGTGCTCAGTTCCAAAAACCAACATATCATAATTACTGCTGATTTCAGGCTTATGAATATCGGTATCAGCTGTATTGCTGTTATTACGTTTTATTTTGTTTTTGAAGAAATTAATAAACGTGTTACCTTTTTGGGCAGCATAATCTTTTAATTGCTGATTTTCGATTGCACCAACACCAACTCTGTAAAATAAATCTAAACTCGTTTTGAGTTTAAAGAAGTTAACCAACTCGTTTATAACTTGTTCGCTAATCGTGATTTTTAAGTGTTTAAGTTTGCGAGTAAGTAATTCTTTCCCTTCTTCGGCAATCTTTTTGGTGTTTTCGTTTAAAACGTTTTTAATTTTATTTTTAGCTCGGGATGTAGTAACATAATCCAGCCAGTTGACGGTTGGTTTTTGGTTTTGAGAAGTGATAACTTCTACCTGATCACCACTTTTTAATTCGTAGTTAAGAGGAACTAATCGTCCGTTAACACGAGTTCCACGAGTTTTTATTCCTATTTCGGAGTGAATACTAAAAGCAAAATCTAATGAGGTTGCGCCTTTTGGCAATGATTTAATTTCTCCTTTTGGAGTAAATACAAAGATTTCTTTTGAATATAAATTCATTTTAAAATCCTCGACAAAATCTACCGCATTGGTTTCAGAATTTTCTAAAGCTTCACGAAGTAAGTTTAGCCAAACATCCAGACCACTTTCTTCTGTAGCTCCGTTTTTATATTTGTAATGTGCTGCGTATCCTTTTTCGGCAATTTCATCCATACGTTCGCTTCGAACCTGTACTTCGACCCAGCGACCTTTTGGTCCCATTACTGTTATGTGCAAAGCTTCATATCCAGTAGATTTTGGCGATGAAATCCAGTCGCGTAATCGGCTCGGGCTTGGTCTGTAATGGTCTGTTACGATAGAATATATTTTCCAGGCAAGAAATTTCTCGTCATGGGGATTCGATTTATATACAATTCGAAGTGCAAACTTATCATAAACTTCGTCGAAGCTTACGTTTTGCGCACGCATTTTTCTTCGAATAGAATAAATAGATTTCGGACGACCTTTTATAATATAATCAATTCCTTCTTCATCCATAGATTTTTTAAGAACATCAGAAATGTCTTTGATGTAAGCATCTTGTTCTTCTTTGGTTTCGCGAATTTTACTTACAATATCATTGTAAACTTCTGGTTCGGTATATTTTAATCCTAAATCTTCAAGTTTAGTTTTAATGTTGTATAATCCCAATCGGTGGGCAAGGGGAGCATAAATGTATAATGTTTCGGATGCGATTTTGGTTTGTTTGTATTCAGCCATCGAATCCATAGTTTGCATATTATGCAAACGGTCGGCTAATTTTATCAAAATAACACGAACATCATCATTTAAGGTAAGGATCATTTTACGGAAGTTTTCCGCTTGCATTGATGCATTTAAATCCCTTTGAACCATCGAAATTTTAGTTAATCCCTCTACAAGTTGTGCTACTTTGGGATTAAACAAGCGCTCAATGTCCTGAACAGTCAGTGGAGTATCTTCGACAACATCATGCAATAAGGCAGCAGCAATCGAGGTGGCTCCCAAACCAATTTCGGAAGCTACAATTTTTGCAACAGCAATAGGATGAAAGATATACGCCTCACCTGATTTTCGTCGTTGTTCTTTATGAGCATCAACAGCAACATCAAAAGCCTTTCGGATTAGTTTTTTATCTGTAGGACTTAAAGTCTGATAACTAATTCGAAGTAATTCTTTGTATTCCTGTGCAATTGCTTTATTCTCTTTTTCAATATCTATCTCTATCATATATTCGCCTGGTTCAATTCCCTAAAAATAAGAATAAGTTTCAATATACACAAGGGAATGGGGTATTGATTTTAGATTTCTAACTTTAGATTTTAGAAGGAGAGATTGACGATTTTATCTAAAAAATGATTATTTCAAAGTTTCAGAAAGAGACGCCAAATTCTGCAAAGTTTTTCCCCTTTGCTCCTTTATACCTTTGTTCCTCTGAACCTATAAAATTCACAGAATTTTAATAAAGTCTAAGTCTTGAAAATCGTAACTGAAATCAGTTAAT
Source organism: Flavobacterium sp. AJR (assembly GCF_002156885.1). Classification (NCBI taxonomy): domain Bacteria; kingdom Pseudomonadati; phylum Bacteroidota; class Flavobacteriia; order Flavobacteriales; family Flavobacteriaceae; genus Flavobacterium; species Flavobacterium sp. AJR. Next base: position 46,018 of record NZ_NCWQ01000012.1, read on the forward strand.
TCTGAGATTGCTTGCATTTTTAAATTAGTAGCTTTTCCGTTAGAATCATATTTAAAGAAAAGGTGTGCGTCTGCATGAAAATAGGCATTATCCCATTTTACTACATAATTTCCATCTTTATAAAAGAATACTTCACCTACTAATTGTGGAGAACGTTTAGAAGCAAAATATACCTTTCCTTTTTTTTCTGTAATGGTAACTTCTCCAAACCAATTGTCTTTGTAAGTTCCAGTAATTTTGGTAAAATCAGTTTTTAGTTTATCCTTTTTGTTTTTTGCAACAGTTGCCCAAACTTCATCGGTTACTTTGTCTGCTGTTTCTTCATTTGCTTTCATTTTGCTGCTGTATAATGCAACATAATCTTCAGATTTAATGCCTAAATAGCTGTCTTTTATAGTATTTGTAATTGCAGTAAATGCTGCGCCAGATTGCTGATTTGTTAAGACGATAATTCCTAATTGTAGCTCGGGAATTAAAGTTACCTGAGTTACAATGCCTTCTAATCCACCAGTATGAGTAACCTGCTTGTATCCTTTTACATCACTTAGGAACCAGCCTAAACCATATCCGCTAAAATGAGTATTATATGGAGCTCTGGTTCTTGCAGGGATAATAGTTTGCAATTGCCACATCTCGTCATGTTCTTTTTCTGAAAATAATTGTTTATTGTCAGATCCATATTTACCGTTATTCATTTGCATAATTGCCCATTTGCTCAAGTCATTTACGCTTGAATAAATACCAGCAGCTGCATCAAAAAGTTGATTTTTATATCTGCTAATCACTTTTAATTTTCCGTCAATAGGTACGTGTGGAGCAATAATATTTGTGGAGTCTTTTAAACGCAAAAATGAAGCTGCACTATGATTCATTTCTAATGGTTTCATGATGCGTTCTTCAACAAAATCGCACCAGCTTTTTCCGCTTACCACATGCACAATTTCGCCGGCAACGATATACAATAAATTGTCATAATCGTATTTGGTTCTAAAGCCTGAAACAGGTTTTAAATACTGTAAGTTTTGGGTAATATCTTGTGCAGTAAAGTCACTACCGTCAGGCCAAATCATTAAATCTCCTGCTCCAAGACCAAGTCCGCTGCGGTGAGTTAATAAATCACGAATCGTAAATTCTTGCGTCACGTATTCATTGTACATCTTAAAATTTGGAAGATATTTTACCACTTTATCATCCCATTTTATCTTCCCTTCATCAACTAACATTGCAAGGGCAGCACTTGTAAAAGCTTTACTGTTAGACGCAATTCCGAAAAGGGTATTTGCATCGACTTTTTCTTTTGTTATGATAGATTTCACACCATAACCTTGAGCCTGAACGATTTTTCCATCTTTAATAATAGCAACAGCAATTCCAGGAACGTTAAATGTTTTTAGAGTGTTTTCTACCAGTGCATCAACTTCTTGATTGGTGATTTGTGCAGAAACCGTAAAACCGAATAATAGTGTTAAAAGTGATAATTTATAGTTCATACTTTAAATTTTATAATTGATTAAAACCTCGTTGTCTTTTTGCTTCAAAAATTAATATGGCTGCTGCAACCGAAACATTCATGCTGTCTATTTCACCTTCCATCGGAATAATGATATTTTGTGTCGCTGCATCTCTCCATTCCTGTGTTAATCCAGTGGCTTCAGTACCAACAACCAAAGCAGTTGGAGTAGTGAAATCCTGTGTGTGATATGAAGTTGAGTTTTGTAATGTAGCGCAGTAAAAATTGATTTTATTTTCTTTTAAAAAAGTAATAATTTCAGAAGTTGTTCCCGTTGCAATCTGATTGGTAAATAAGCAACCTACACTTGAGCGAACAATGTTTGGGTTGTATAAATCACTTTTTGGGTTGGCAATAATTACAGCATTCAAATTTGCTGCATCGGCAGTACGTAATAATGCACCAATATTTCCTGGTTTTTCAGGAGCTTCGGCAACAAGAATTAATGGATTATCAGATAATTTTAAATCAGATAATTGCAACGATTTGGTTTTGGCTATAGCCAAAACACCTTCGGTTGTGTCTCGATAAGCTAGCTTTTGATAAACTTCTTTATTGATTTCGATTAAATTAACTTGTTTTCCGGTTAATTTATTGATTTCATTTTCTGAAATTAATTCGGGTAAAAACAAAATCGTTTCTATTTCATAACCGCCTTTTATGGCCAATGAAATCTCGCGTTTTCCTTCTATTAAAAACGTTCCGGTTTGTTTACGTGCTTTTGCTTTTTCTTGCAATAACACTAATGATTTTATAAATGGGTTTTGTATCGAAGTAATTTGTTTCAAGGGAAAAAGTGCTGAGTTTGTAAGTGGCTAAGGTAATAAGATTTTTTAAATTTTAAATTCAATACTATTTTTTCAAAATGGCTACAATTTATTAATTGGGGTTAGCACCTATTTATAATGGGGATTTCTTTATTTTTGTCAGAATACTAGAATTTCATTTCATTTTAAAAGCATATAAATGTTTAGTTTATTAGATATCATTGGGACAATGGCATTTGCAATGTCTGGCGCGTTGACGGCAATGAATAAAAGATTGGATCCGTTTGGGGTTTTTATAATTGCCTTTGTTACTGCAGTAGGTGGGGGAACGGTGCGTGATGTCTTAATTGGGAGAACACCTGTGGGCTGGATGCTTGATTTAAAGTATGTGTATGTTATTATTTTAGGATTTATTTTATCTGTTATTTTTAGAAAAAAGTTTGATAAACTAAGAACATCATTGTTTTTATTTGATACTATTGGCTTGGGAGTTTTTACGTTAATAGGTCTGGAAAGAGGAATAATTACAGGTTTACATCCTATAATTTGTATTGCACTAGGTACTATGACAGCATGTTTTGGAGGAGTAACTCGAGATATTTTATGCAATGAGATTCCAGTGATTTTTAGAAGAGAAATTTATGCTACCATTTGTATTCTAGGCGGAATTGTTTTTTTTGCATTGAAAAAATTGAATCTCAACGATGATATTTTGTACCTCGTAACTTGCGTTGTTATTATTATCGTTCGATTAATGGCTGTAAAATACAAATGGTATTTGCCAGCTTTAGAGCATAAACGCTAAATGATTTCTCTAATGAATTCCAATAATAAATCGTGAAAAACTATACCGTAAAATTATATCAGGAAACAGATTATGAAAAGTGGAATGACTTTATCGGTCAAGCTAAAAATGCTACTTTCTTGTTTCATCGTGATTTTATGGAATATCATAAAGACCGATTCGAAGATTTTTCTTTATTAGTTTTTGAAAATGAAAAATTAGTTTCAGTTTTACCTGCAAATAAAGTCGGTAATGTAGTTTATTCTCATCAAGGATTAACTTATGGTGGTTTGGTTTTAATGCCGGTATCAAAGCTATATGATACTATTTTTGTATTTAAGGCGATTTTAGAATATTTAAATAAGAATGATATTGGGAAATTATTTTTTAAAGATATTCCTTCTATTTATTGTGATTATTCGTCAGATGAAATTAATTATCTTATGTATGTATGTAATGGTAAAATTATCATGAAGCATAATGTTTCGGTTATTTCTCTAAAGTATAATATATTGATTACGAAATCAAGAAAAGAATGTATAAGGAGAGGGCAAAAATTGGATTTATATATTAAAGAAGAAGATAATTTAGATACATTTTGGAATCAACTTTTAATACCTAATTTAAAGGAAAAATATAATTCCGAACCAGTTCATACTTTAGGTGAGATTATGTTTTTGAAAAGCAAATTTCCTGATAATATTCGTCATTTTAATGTCTATAACAATGGAGAGTTAGTATGTGGGACAACATTATTTATTACAAAGAATGTTGTTAAACCTCAATACATTTCGGGAAGTAGTAAAAATAATATTTTAGGTAGTATAGATTTTTTATATGATTTTTTGATTACTGAAATTGCTAAAAATAAAGATTTTTTTGATTTTGGTCCCTCCCATGAAAATAATGGATTTCAAATCGTAAAAAGTATTAATTTCTGGAAAGAAAGTTTTGGAGCTCATTCTTTGGTACAAGATTTTTACGAAATTCAAACGTCTAATTATAAATTATTAGATACTGTTTTAATATGATTTTTTTATTATCGAAATAATTAATAAATACTAAGGGTGTCAGAAAGTAATGATTCATATGAAAAAATTATCAAAGCAACTTCAATATTTGGAGGGGTTCAAGTGTTTAATTTTATTATATCTATGATCAGGTCTAAATTGATATCAGTACTTATTGGTTCTACTGGAATGGGAATTGTAGCATTGTTAAATGCAACAATAAATTTTATTGCAGGTTTTACGAGTTTAGGAATAGAAGTGAGTGCAGTTAAATATATTTCAAGAAATTATGTTGATGGAGATTCTTATGAGTTATCAAAAACGATATTTATAATAAAGAGAATAGTATGGGTATCAGGCATTTTAGGAGCATTGTCTGTTTTAATATTATCTACGAAACTTAGCAAAATCACATTTGGGAATTTAGAATATACAACTTCATTCATCTGGGTTTCGATGACTATTTTATTCCGACAATTAAGTGTTGGTCAATTGGCAATACTTCAGGGATTTCAAAAACTAAAGTCTTTAGCTAAAGCTAATCTATATGGAAGCTTTTTTGGTTTGCTACTTTCAATTCCTTTTTATTATTATTTGAAGTTAGAAGCTATTGTTCCTGCAATAATTATTTCTTCAATAGCAGCTCTTTTTTTTTCCTATAAATATTCAAATAGAATAAAATTAGATAAAATTGAAGTGGTTAAAAAAGAGTTATACTATGAAAGTAAGAATATTATTTTTTTAGGTTTAAGACTAAGTTTTAGTACAATACTTACAGCTTTTAGTGCTTATTATTTGCAAATATATATTGGTAATAATGGAGGATTAGCTACTGTGGGATTGTACAATGCAGGATTTGTATTGTTGAATTCTTATGTAGGATTAATTTTCACTTCGATGGCAACGGATTATTTGCCAAGATTATCAGCTGTTATCGATAATGAGTTAAAAACAAATGAAGCTGTTCTTCAGCAAACTTTAATTGGAGGATTGATCATAACTCCAATTATTACTTTGTTTATGCTTTTTTCAAAATATATTGTTTTGCTATTATTTTCAAATGAATTCTTGATTATTGTTCCAATGGTTACAATTGGGGCATTAGGAATGATATTTAGAGTTGTTTCTTTTTCAATTGGATATATGGTATTAATAAAAGCTGATACAAAATTATTTATAAAGAGTGCTATTGGTTTTAATGCATTAAATTTGGTGTTAAATTTATTAGGATACTATTATTATGGATTGTTAGGGCTTGGAATTGCATTTACCTTACACTATTTATTGCATTTGATTTTTGTAAAGATGATATCATTTTATAACTATCATTTTACGTTTGATATAGAGTTTATTAAGGTTTATATTGTCTGTTTAGTTTTATGCTTAACAGCTTATTTAAGTACATTAATCGAAAATGAAACTTTAAAGTATAGTTTATCTGGTTTTGTATTCTTATTTTCTTTATTCTTTTCTTTAAAAGAGATAAATAAAAAAATTAATTTGATTTCTATTGCATCAAAATTAAAAACTAAAATATATGTATTCCTTTTTAAAAAAAATGTATAAAATGGTTAGAACTTTTTATCATGATATGAAGAGGTATGCTAAAGTTAATTGGGTTAAAACTATATATTTTAATTTTAAAAAATTTCCATTTAAAACAGCGAAAAAATTGCCCGTATTTTTTTATGGAAAAGTAAGTTTTCAAAGTATTAAAGGCGAAATTATAATCCAAAGTCCAATAAAAAAAGGGATGATAGGTTTTGGTAAACGATTTGAGAAATTCTCAAGATCAAAAGGAATTGCAGAGATTTGTTTGGAAGGAAAATTAATTTTTAAAGGGTATGCAATGTTTGGGCAAGATTATTTAATTTATATAGCAGAATATGCTTGCCTTGAAGTAGGAAATTTTTCAGGAATGGGGAGTGATTGTAAGATTGCTTGTTCGCAATATATTAAGTTAGGCAATAATGTGAGGATTAGCTATGAGTCCCAAATTTTGGATTCTAATTTTCATCAGATGATTGATACACAAAGTGGTGAGCGAATTCCACTAGCTTCACCAATAATAATTGGGAATAATAATTTTATTGGTAACAGAACTACGATAATGCCAAAAACAATAACGCCAGATTTTTGTACAATTTCTTCAAACAGTTTATCTAATCGAGATTATACTTTGTTAGGAACTAATATTCTAATTGGGGGTGTTCCAGCAAAATTAATTAAAACAAATATTTCTAGAGATTGGGACTCTGAAAAGGATAATTTAGATATTTGGTACAAAGTGTAATTTTTAAGTAATTAATTTGCCGTCCAAACTGTCAGATATTTTCCAGCGATTTCTATATAGTTGTGTTCTTTTTTTATAAAAGCCTTGGCTCGTTTTCCAATAGCAATTATTTCTTCGGGATTTTCGATTAAAAAAGATAAATCATTTACCAGAGAATCTACATCGGGTAATGCATTTATAGCAACACGCTTATCAAGATTATAATATTCCATAAATTCCTTTTCAGCCCCAGTAAAAACTACTTTTCCTTTGGCCATCGCTTCAAGTGCATTATATCCTTGATCATAGGCATAAACTTGGTCTAATAATATGTGGGCTTTGTTATAAAGGTTAGTATATTCCTCATAGGGGATGTTTTCTACTGTGATGATTTCTATTTTTTCTCTATGTTTTTCTTTAATAATTTCTAGAGCTTTTTCAAATAGAGGAATCCCTTTTTGGTAAAAGGTCCCTCTATTTATACCAAGAAATATGATTATTGAATTATGAATTTTAGTTTCTGAAATTATTTCTTTAATGCAAACAGGGTTTGGAATTAATGCTCTAAAATTTGGATGATTTTTTAGCGGTAGGTAGTAATCAAAATCACTTGCTATGATTCCCTGGACGTTTTTATGAACTAGATTTTGAAGTTTTTTATTTTTTATTTTTAAATAATCAAAAATATAATCATATTCGTTGATTAATTTTGGATTATCAAAATATGGGTTCATTATCGAGTATCTAGGTTTCTTTTCTATCATATATTTTACAATAGTACTATCTACACCACAACAAAGTAGATATGACTTTTTGTTATTCAAGAATATTTTTTTTAATAACATGCGTTCAAAGAAAGGAAGAGTTTGTATAGGAGATTCATTTATTAATTGCACAATATCAAAATCTTTGCATTTGTTTAAGTGTAAATAAAAACGAATGGCATATTCAATTTTTGATATGTCAAATTTAATCAATCTATAAATTATTTGTCTAGGAATATTACCTATTTTTGATTCAGACCATCTTGCTTTTGTTGATAAATCAACTGGGTAATTTTTAAAATGATCACCATTAGCAATTATAACAACTGTGTGTCCTAAGGCTTGTAAACCTAGTTTTAAGGAATTATGTAACCTGCTATATTCGCCAATGAGTAAAATGCGCATGAATTTTTATATTTGTAATGACGAAAATAACTAATAAAGAATGATAAATAATAATAACAATCTTAAAATTGCAATTGTTGGGGATAGTTTATCGGGGGGTGGAGCAGAAAGAGTTCATGCAATATTATCAGTTTATTTTAAAGAAAGAGGTTTGAATGTTCATAATTGTGTTTTTGTAGATTGGGTTACTTATAAGTATTCTGGAAGTTTAGAGAACATAGGGAAAATAGCTCCAGATTCTTTTTTTGTTTATAGAAAAATAAGACGTTTTTTTGTTTTTAAAAACTTTATAAAAAAAAATAATTTCGATTGTGTCATTGATTTTAGGATGCGAACTAATTTTTTATTAGAATTTTTAATCTCAAAATTTGTCTATCCTGCGAATACGTTTTATAGAGTTGGAAGTGGGATTTTATCATTTTACATGCCTGATTCAGTTTTTTTATCTAATTTAATTTACAAAAATAGACATGTTATTACGGTTTCCGAAGCAATAAAAAAAGAAATTTTAATTAAAAATTTTGCTAATGATGTGAATCATGTTTATAATCCTATAGATTTTGAAACAATAGAAATATTAAAAGACGAATTTGACTTTGGAATAAGTAATTATATAATTGCTGCTGGAAGAATGAGCGATGATATTAAGCAATTTGATAAATTAATAATTTCTTATTCTAATTCTATTTTACCCCGTAATAACGTAAAATTGATAGTTATAGGTGAAGGTAGAAATATTGAAGAATATAAAAAGTTAACAAAATGTCTAGGTGTTGAAAAATTTGTTGAATTCATAGGTTTTGTGAATAACCCTTTTCCATATTATAAGAAAGCACTTTTTCTAGTTTTATGTAGTTTAAAAGAAGGGTTTCCTAATGTAATAAATGAAGCTCTGGCATGTGAGACTCCTGTTGTAGCATTCGATTGTTTTTCGGGACCAAGTGAAATAATAAGGGATAGGGTGAATGGACTTTTAATTGAGGATCAAAATTTTGATAAATTAACAGAGGGAATAAACGAGATGTTAATCAATAAAGAATTATACTTACATTGCAAGCAGAATACAAAAAGTAGTGTAATACGGTTTTCTGTTAATCGAATAGGTGAACAATGGTTGCAATTTTTTAATAAATAGTCATGAAAAATATAGAGATAATTGATATTCCTAAAATAGAAGATTATAGAGGGAACATTGCTGTTGTAGAGAAAGACTGTATTCCTTTTGAGATGAAAAGGGTTTATTATTTATTTGACATACCAAGTAATTCAAAACGAGGAGGACATGCGCATAAAAAACAAATTGAGTTGTTAATCCCTCTGGCTGGAAGTTTTGATGTAGTTTTAAAAAACGGCATCGAAAGAAAAGTAATTACTTTGAATAAACCCGATAAGGGTTTACTTATAAAAGAGAATGTTTGGAGAGAATTAGAAGATTTTTCCTCTGGAGCAGTTTGCTTGGTTGTTGCATCAGATGTTTTTTGCGAAGAGGACTATATTCGAGATTTTGATGAGTATTTAAAATATATTGAACTTAACTATAAGAAGTAAATCGAATTCCCTTTTTTAAAAACAACAATTTTATTTTTCTTATAATTTGCAATAGAAATAGTGGAGAGTTTAATAAAAAGAGTTGCTTATAGTTTAGCCCAGAAGTTTTTAAGTTAGGATGAATGCTTTTTTTTACTTCAGTGAAGTTTTTTAAATCTTTTTCCATTTTATACATTTTAGCGAAAACATATCGGTTGAAATCTAAATATTTTTTTAAATCTGAATTGTTTTTTGCAAGATTTTCATAAGAATCAAAATTTGGAATAATCTTGTTTTTTAAACTTGAGGTCGTAATTTGGTTCTCAGAAAATATAATATATTCTACCAATGAGGCTCTTGAGTATGCTAATTTATAAGAAGAATTTGCTCTAATATTGAAATCTATATCTTCTCCAAAAGTAATATTTTCGTCATAAAAACCAATAGTGTGAAAGACTGACTTTTCTACACAAAGACTGCAACAACAATAAATGGGTTGCGATAAATTACTTTCAAAGAAATTTGGAATTATCCCATCATTTTTGAAGTTTTTTAAATTAAATGATGGGGTAATTGATATGTTATTAGTATATACTTCTTCATAATTAGTTGCGAATAATCTGGCTTCAGGAAAGTTTTTAATAAGGGAGAATATTTTTTCAAGATAACTAGATTTCCATAAATCATCAGCATCTAGAAAAGCAATATAATTAGTATTTGCATTTTGTATTCCTGTATTTCTTGCAGCCGAAAGACCTCTGTTTTTTGAATGTTGTATAATTTTTATTTTGTCAGAATTAATTTTGGATAAAATGTTTAAACTCTTATCAGTAGATCCATCGTTCACAACAATAATTTCAAAATCTTGAAAAGTTTGATTCAAGATACTTTGCATCGTTTTTTCGATAAAATTTTCTTTGTTGTATAACGGAATAATTACTGAAAAAAATGCCATATTTTTTATTTTTTCAAAGTGAAATAATAACCCAATCGATATAGATCAAAGATAAAAA
>NZ_NCWQ01000013.1:0-54172 GCF_002156885.1 Flavobacterium sp. AJR
CTATAATTATATTTTTATATTTATCCTTAAATAAAAACCAATTAACACTTATTGAAACAATTAAACAAGGAATAACAACAAATAAAATATTGTATCCATCATCAAATAAAACTTTAGTTTGTTTATGATTATAAAAAAGATAGAGATAATCAATAAAGTATGAAATAAATAAAGATAATGAATAAGATAAAAACCATCTTTTCTTGAACTTAGTAAAAATTAAAGCTAACATTATAGAAATAGGAAGTAATATAAAGAATGGTATATCTTCTAAAAAACCCATAATCCCAAAAAATGGAGAAATTAATACTAATTGAATTATTTCTAACATTTTTTTAGAACTCAAAGGGTTGTCTAATAAATTCCCTTTTACTATAACACTAGCAGTTAAATAATAGACAAATAAATGAACTAGCCATATTTTTACAAAAAAATTATTTCTTTTCATATTCATTATCTCTAATTATTTTTTTATATTTTTCTTTTAAATACCCATTTGCATCTACTTTATCTCTAAATGATTTTGAGGTAGGTTTATGTCGATCCAGCCATAGCATCAGCAAAGGTAAATCGGTTCTGAAGCCAGAATCAGTTACATCTCCATTCCAAGGGTTGTCAAACTCTGGGGCTACATTTTTAAAAATAGAAATAACTAATGAGCCTAATCCGTGCCAGCTATCCTTAATATGCATTGTATCCCCTTGAGGGTCTTTGTCAGCCATAGCCTGGAATACATTTATAGTTTCTCGAGTCGTTTTAGCATAAATAGGAGGAGCTACCACACCTTGTTCGTGTTTTACGAATTGTAAATCAAAATCATAAGCATCTGCATCGTTTGTTAGGGGAGCATCTTTATATTTCCCGTAAAACAATTCATAAAATTGAGTAATGGCATAATCGCAAATGCCCACATTCAATTCACTTAATATTGCCTCTACACTATTTTCAATATATGATGCGCCTCCTTCTAGAGCCTGTAACGCACTAACTAAAGGAATAGCTCCTTTAGTCCATCTTATATGATGCCCAAATTGAGGTAATTTATCATCTACATGTTTGTAGAAATCTGCAATTTGAGAAAAAGGTGCCAAAATCCCTGTTTGCTTAAATTCTAGGATATACTCACAACTTTTTTTCCATACTTCATTGTTATCTTCTCTATCACTCGTTAGCCAGCAACCAGGTGGAAGCGCATCTGTATAGAGGGTGCAATTTCTGGCTAATTCGCACGTTTCTTTATCCGGAAATTCACCATGGGTAGCCACTCTTTGCATTTCAGAGCCATTTGTTAAAAAATCGAATAAATATGTGGCATAATTTATTCCCATTTCCTCTTTTGGCAAAAATATTTTAATTTTATCGTTATCTATACTAATGTAGTTTATACTGTACCTCGAGTAATCAGGCTCTCCAAAAAGTAGTCTAAGTTCCGTAAAATTACAGCTTCTTATCTCTATTCTTTTTGGATTTGCATTTTCTCCTTTATAAACAGCATTTAAAACTGGAAATATTTTTCCTGCAATAAAAACTCTTTCTCTTATGTGAAACCCATTTGGTCCTGTAAAATAAGTGTATGATATTTCAGTATTGTTTTTGTACGCGTTTCTTATTTTGTACAAATATTTTACATATCCAATCTCTACATTATTAAGTCCTACTTTTTTCTTGACATCATTGACAAAATAAAAGTTTTGATTCATAAATCCCATAAAGGCAATGCCTGGATTTATATATATCCCAGATTCTATTATATTTAAACGTACGTGCTGAAAGCGTGTATCACCATCTATTTCTGCAATATAAAATGTTCTTCCCATCGAGCTATTTTAGTTTTCAATTTCTAACCGTTCTTTTAGCTCAGCAAAGCCATCTTCATTTACAATTCCTGTAAATATAAGTTCTTTTACTCCTCCTTTTATTTCCTTGTCGTCAATCTCTTTAATTTTCAAACTAACAGTTTCTCCTTTTTCATAGTGACGAGTTCTTACCAAAAGACTTACTTTATTTCCAATATTCGCAGCACTTATTTGGTTTTTCATCTCAGCACACATCCATTTAATATCAAATATTTTTTTAAATTTACTTATTTTAGGTGCGTTTTTAGGCTCTCCATAACTAATTCCTACATCACTTGTTTCTGTAATAGCTTTAGCTGAATTATATACAATATTGCCGTCAGAGTAGATATTATGGTCTCCACCAGTAGTTGTTGTTATTGTGCCTCCAACAATTCTTATTCTACTCATAATTTGATTTAGATTTTTACCACTATTATTTTAGCATATTTGTCTATAATGTCCCCAATATTCATTCTTTTTTTAGACTCAAGACTTATTCTTATTTATGGGTATGTGATTTAAAATCTCTTTCGATATATTCTACAATAGTTCCTAGAGTTATGTGTACATGCTCTGCAAAATAAACTGTAGTGATATGTGTTTTTATATTTAATTAAAAGAGAATTATCATTTTAAAAAATATCTTCCAAAACTAACCCTTCCCATTGCTCTAAGCAATACCCACTTTTAATGATTTTATAAAAAATTTACTACATGGTATTTTATCTAAATAATCTTTTTATAGTAAGATAAGTGATAATAAATAAGCTAAGTGAAGCGTTCATAACTTAATTTTGGAAAAAAGTAATCATAAATTGGGCACTTATGAGTGTAAGAAATGAACAATCTGGAATCTAAATTACTTTCTTGGAAAAGATTTATGGATTGCATAAGAATAATTTATTACTTGAATTAAGTAACATAATCGTATCAGAAAGATTATGGTTTGTTATGGAGTAAGAAAGATTAAAACAGAATCTAAGCCACTAATCAAGAAAGGTGTAAAAGCTGCTGAACCAAGATCACGTAAAGCAACTTTAGAAATTGAGAAACTTTTAAAAGAGTTTAGAAAAGTTTCTGTAGAAGCGGCTAAAAAGTAATTTGGTAAAATAAATAAACCCTACTTAGATTATTTAAGTGGGGTTGTTTACCAGTTTCACTTTTTTTAATTTAAAAGAGTTTAACAATCACTATAATAATTGTGATAGTGTTTGTTTCAATTATTTTAAATCCGATAGTTTTTTTTTGATTTTAGTAATTCGGTCAACAGTGATAATTCTGTATGTATATGAGTTTACCGTAATTCTGATGTCATTTTCAGTATTTGAAACATAATAATTTTTACCGATTTTATGAAAGAATTTTTCTTCCGTTTTTTTTATGATATCAAAAAGCTTTGTTTCAATTTCAGATTTTGTTAAGTTACTACTTAGTTTTTTATTTATTCTGTCATAAACTAGTTCTGTGTAACAAATCTTATTCAGAATTTCAATTTTGTTTATAATCATTTTGTTATTTGATTTTCAGTTGAAACTTTGATACCCTTGTCTGTAATATCTGTATAAGTTTGTTTAGTTATTTATGACGGAGTAGAATATTTAGAAAACTACTATTCCTCACAGTTTAGTATAGTATTAAAGATGATGCCTAAGCATCATCTTTAAATCTTTCATCATCAAAAAAATCTTTCAACGTTATATCTAACATTTTACAAAATTTTTGAATAGAATATATAGTTACTCCCCTTTTATCGTTTGTACTTTCCCAACGATTAATAGTTTGGCGGTCTATATCATGTTTTTTAGCAAAGTCTGTTTGAGAAGGACTTGTTTTTAATCTTAAAAACTTTATTCTCTCTGCAATTTTCTTTTGCAATACAATATCTTCTTTTGTTAATTCTGCCATACTGCAATTTTGATCTTTTTTCATAATATTCTGTAAGCCACTTGGATTACAAATATTATTTACTATCTTTGAATAAGATTTGATACAATTATTATAGTAATAGTCAGTATCCTTTATTAATTTTGCGATTCTTCATTAAAAATATTTGAAGCATTCGCTTTGAATCTCGTATCAAAAAACTGGCGTTTTAAATACCACGAGAGGATAAGTAAGATGCTCACGTCTATTTTGGCGTGGGCTCACTTATTTGTGGTAGGGCGCCGCCAGTGCCTTTGATACGATAAGCTGAGTACCTGCGCCATTTTTTATTTCTTTAGCAAATCCTTCAGTTTTCATTCATAGCACCAAATCTTCATTGTTTTTTAGGCTTGCAATTGCATTAATAGTTTCCAACTAATTAAAATCTCTTGCCTATGATTCAACAAAACTGGTAGTCGATACCATACTCCACCTAACTTAACGCATAAAAAATGGCCCTCTACTTCGTCACCAAACTAGTATAGAGGACCGTAGCAAACAAAACAAACGTTTTACTTAACTAACCCAATATTATGAATAATTATTCATTTTACAAGGGTAGTAAGGCTCTTTATTGCCTGATTTTTTTCGGGTGTTTCTTGTCTTTTACCCCTGTTTTAGCAAAAAGTGTACTGCGGCAACTGCAGTCCAACACTCAACAAAATTTGGTACATGGTACCATTACCGATGGTACTAATCCTTTACCCGGTGTTACTATTGCCTTAAAAGGCAAAACGAATTCAGGAACTATTTCCGATTACAACGGGCAGTATAGTATCGCCGCGGCTGTATCTGATACTTTAATCGTTTCTTTTATAGGTTTCAAAACCGCCCTAATCCCAATAAAAGGACGGCAAGCCATAAACATAGAATTAGAGTACGATACCATGGCGCTGCAAGAAGTCCGAGTCAATGCAGGATATTATACCGTAAAGGAAAGCGAGCGTACGGGCAGCATTTCCAGAATCACAGGCAAGGATATCGAAACCCAACCTGTCACTAATGTCTTGGCAACACTGCAAGGACGGATGGCTGGAGTGAACGTAACCCAAACCACAGGAGTTCCCGGTGGAGGATTCGAAATCCAAATACGAGGACAAAACAGCATACGCCGTGATGCAAACGCTCCACTATATATAATTGATGGTGTTCCTTATGCCTCAGACCCCATCGGCTACGCACAGACCTCAACCATTTTTCCCACTACTACTAGCCCACTTAATAGCATCAATCCAGATGCGATAGAGAGTATAGAAATACTCAAAGATGCCGATGCAACCGCTATTTATGGTTCACGTGGTGCCAACGGTGTGGTACTCATTACTACAAAAAAGGGAAAAGAAGGAAAAACAAAGTTTACCCTCACGGCCTCTTCAGGCGCTGGAACGGTTACCAAGTTCATGAAACTCATGGATACTGGGCAATATCTCAGCATGCGCAGACAAGCTTTTGTTAATGATGGAATTACTACCTACCCAGCGAGTGATTACGACATCAATGGAACATGGGATCAAAATCGGTATACCGATTGGCAAAAAGAACTCATAGGTGGCACTGCTCTAATTACAGATTTGCAAGGAACCATCTCAGGTGGTTCTAAGTATACTCAATTTCTTCTTAGTGGAAACTATCACACAGAATCAACTGTATTCCCAGGTGATTTTTTATATAAAAAAGGAGGGGCTCAGTTCAGCCTTAATCATCAATCTGAAGATGGAAAATTTCGTTTAGTCTTTTCCTCTGGATATACTGCCCAAAATAACGACCTCCCTGCCAATGACCTTACGTATGATTCTCGTTCTCTTGCTCCTAATGCTCCTGCCTTGTATGATGCAGCAGGAAATCTGAACTGGGAGAAAGGAACATGGGAAAACCCATTACGAAACTTACCTGCCCAACAAGAATCCATAACCAAAGACCTACTAGCAAATACTATTTTATCCTATGAAATTATACCTGATTTGGTCCTAAAAAGTAGCTTTGGTTATAGTGATTTACAACATGTAGAAAGTCGCATTACTCCTTCCACAATCTATAATCCATCCCTTGGTTACACTAGCGTCGATTCTAATATATTCCTCAACAATACCAAGCGTAGTTCCTGGATTATAGAACCACAAGTTAATTGGGAAAAGAAATTTGGTGGTGGTAAACTTGGTATTCTACTAGGAGGAACCTTTCAACAACAAACCACTTCACGCTTGTTTCAATCTGGAAGTGGGTTCAGCTCGAATAGTCTGATTCATGACCTCGCATCCGCCACCACTCGCCAAGTGATTCTTAGTGATGAGACTATTTATAAATACCAAGCGTTTTTTGGCCGGATTAATTACAATTGGCACGATCGTTATATTGTGAATTTAACAGCAAGACGGGATGGATCGAGTCGTTTTGGTCCGGGAAATCAATATGCAAATTTTGGTGCTATTGGCGTGGCTTGGTTATTTACTAATGAAAGCTTTCTTAAAGGCAGTTCTTGGTTCAGTTTTGGAAAATTGCGCAGCAGTTATGGAACTACAGGGAGCGATCAAATTGGAGATTACCAATTTTTAAATACCTACAACTCCTCAGGAATCAATTATCAAAATAGTATAGGGCTACAACCTACACGTTTATTTAATCCTGATTTTGGATGGGAAATCAATAAAAAATGGGAAGCCGCCATAGAATTGGGATTCTTCGCCGATCGCATTTTCCTTACAGGAGCTTGGTATCAAAACCGCTCCTCGAATCAACTCGTCGGAATTCCGCTGCCTGGAACAACTGGTTTTACCCAAATCCAAGCCAATCTGGATGCAACAGTACAAAATACAGGACTAGAATTTACCCTGCGCACCGTTAATTTCTTTAATAAACACTTTAATTGGGTTAGTAGCTTCAACGTGAGTATTGCTCGTAATGAGCTTATAGCTTTTCCTAATTTAAATAGTTCCACTTACAAAAATACGTATCGCATCGGAGAACCTCTTAATATCCTCTTGAGATACAAGTACATTGGGATTGACCCTACAACAGGAACCTATCAGTTTGAAGACCAGAACAACGATGGAAAATTATCTTCTCCCGATGACAGGCAAACAGTAGTAAATCTTAATCCTGATTATTTTGGAGGATTGCAAAATCAATTGAGCTACAAACAATGGAAACTAGATTTTCTTTTTCAATTTGTAAAACAACGCAACCAAAGTTATGCCAGTGGTCTTGCAGGGTTGATGATTAATCAACCGGAAAGATTGATAAACAGCTGGCAACAAGCAGGTGATTTAGGTCCCTATCAAATCTACAGTGCGGGAAACAATACTAATGCTGTTACGGCACAATCCCGTTATGGTTCCAGTGACGCTACTATTGTAGACGCCTCTTATGTGCGGCTTAAAACAGTTGCTTTGAGCTATGCTGTTCCGATAAATTCCAAAGCAATACAATGTACCATAATGTTACAAGGACAAAATCTTTTGACTTTTACGCCCTATAAAGATGGCGATCCTGAATTTACAACCAGAGGGTATCTCCCTCCTCTTAAAATCGTTACTGCTGGAATCCAATTAACTTTTTAATCAATTATAGTATGAAAACGATATATATAAAAAAGCACTGCTGGCGTATAGTTAAAAAAATATTCTTTTTGAGTTTTACATTCTCCATGCCTGCCTGCGATTCATTTCTGGAGGTAGATCTTCCAAAATCGCAACTTACAGACAAGACTGTATTTCAAGATTATACTACCGCCAATGCAGCCATGACGGATATCTATTCCAAGATTAGGGACAAAGGGCTCCTTACTGGCACTCTGGTAGGACTCTCGGGTCAATTGGGGAATTATACAGATGAACTTACTTTTTATGGTTCTGCTACAAGTGCTACTTTTGGATTTTACACCAATCAGGTTTTACCCTCCAACACAACTGTAGCCCTTTTTTGGAACAACTCCTACAATCAAATTTATGCTACCAATGCAGTATTGGAAGGCGTTCATGCATCTACTTTTAGTCCCCAAGAAAAGGCACAATTAGAGGGAGAAGCACTTTTTATACGGGGCTTACTTCATTTTTATTTGTTACAGCTTTTTGGAGATATTCCTTATATAGAAACTACCGATTATAGGGTTAATAGTACAGTAACAAGGATGCCTAAAAGCGAAGTTTACAACCATATTATAACTGATTTAAAAACTGCAGAAAACTTCCTTTTACCTGTGTACTCCAGTACGGAAAGAGTACGTGCTAATTCTTTTGTAGTAAAGGCACTCCTGGCAAGGGTTTATCTCTATACGGGCAAATGGGATGATGCTAATAAATCAGCCACAACAGTGATAGAAAACAATTCGGTATATGTTTTTGAAAACAATTTAAATAAGGTGTTCCTAAAAAACTCCACTGAAGCAATCTGGCAATTTATGCCTTCTCTTACAGGTAAGAACACAGACGAAGGAGCTTTTTTTATTTTTACCTCAGGACCACCACCACTGGTAGCACTTAGTGAGTCTCTGTTGAATTCTTTTGCAGTAAATGATCTGCGTAAAACTGCTTGGACAACTTCCGTAAGTAATGGAACCCGAACATGGTATTATGCGTATAAATACAAAGAACCCAGAAATACCTCAACTTCTAAGGAATATTCCATGGTTTTACGTTTGACGGAACAGTACTTAATCCGTGCAGAAGCCCGAGCAGAACTAGGAGATCTTGCAGGAGCAAAAGAAGATTTGAATAAAATCAGAAAACGAGCAGGACTCTCTGATATAATGACAAATTCGAAAGAAGAACTCTTGGGGGCTGTTCAACAGGAAAAAAGAAAAGAATTTTTTTCGGAATATGGACATCGCTTTTTCGACCTAAAGCGCACGGGCAAACTTGATGCTGTTTTATCTGGAAAACCAGGCTGGAATACAACCGATAGCCTTTTGCCAATCCCAGAGAGTGAACTCACGCTCAATCCAAATCTTAAACCTCAAAATCCAGGTTATTAAATTTTAATATCTAACACTAAAATGAAAGTACAAACCAAAACAACAGTTTTGTTGCCACGGCAAAAGCCAACCTTTTTTTTAGTTTTTATTTTGCAATTAGTTGCCTGCTCCCTTTGGGGGCAGGTATTGCAAAAGAGAACAGTGGCAATATCTGATTATCCTAAATGGGGAGAACTACGTCTTGATAAAATGAGTGCAGATGGACAATGGGTAAGTTATAACATGTCATACCAAAGCGGTCTTGATACCCTATTTATAAAAAATACCAAATCATTAAAAACACATGCTTTTCCTTTAGGACTCGCCGGGGATTTTATAACTCCTGATTGGTTTGCTTGCCAAACTACCAAAGAATTGCACTTAATAAATTTAAAAACGGGTAAACAAGAAACGGTATCCAGTGTAAGCCATTATGTTTATGCTGCAAAAGCAAACCGATTGTTGATTTTATTGAACGAAAAAGCAAAAGGAAATGCATTGATGATTCGTAATCCCAATGGAATGATAGAAGAACGCATTGAAGGAGTACATAAATTTTTAATGGATCCTACAAGCCAAATGCTACTCTACACAACGTCAATAGATAATAAGCATACCGTAGCTCTTTTAGAACTTTCTAAAAAAAACAGAAAAACGATTCTTCAAAGTGGATCGACTTCTTTTACTAATCTGGTGTGGCAAAAAAAAGCAGAAGCATTGGCTTTTATCCAAAAGTCAACGGATGTAATGGGCACCGGAAATACTATTTTTTATTATACATTATCCAATAAAAAATTATACATCCCTAGTACTGAAATCCAACACCGATTTCTAGGAGATTCCCTTTTTATCTCAACAGGAGGTTATGAGTTAAAAATCTCAGATGACATGGACAGCGTTTTTTTTACTGTAGAGCAAAATAACAGATCAAAAGATACTTTAAAAGATTCTGATGTGCAATTATGGAATGGAAATGCCAAATGGATTTATCCGATGGAAGAAAAACAAAAAGCATCTAAAGAAATCCATCTTGCACTGTGGCGTCCTAAAAAGGATTCTTACCAACTAATTTCCAATGACACTCTGCCGCAATTTATGCTTACAGGTGATCAGAAATATGCTATAATATCCAATACAAAACAATACGAACCACAATATGATTATGATGGATCTCGGGATTTTTATCTTGTTGATTTATCCACAGGTAAAAAGGAATTGTTCTTAAAAAAACATCTGGGGTATGTACTATATACCACTCCTTCTCCTGATGGGAAATACATTGCCTATTTTCAGAAAAAAAACTGGTGGGTATATGATATTACAAAAAAGACCCATACCAATATTACCCAAAACAGAAAGCAGTCCTTTCTACATAACGAAAAAGAATACCCACAAAACGGGAGTGCTTTCTCCAATCTAGGCTGGACACCACAAGACAAAGAAATTATCCTGTGTGATGCATACGATATGTGGGCAATTAGCCCTAATGGAATTTCTTCCCGCAGGTTAACGCACGGTAGAGAAACCCAAACCCGATTTCGATTAGCCGGATACTCCAATAGAACTGTAGAGAAACCAAATTATACTGGGATGATTCATGATCCCATAGATCTCAATCAAGGATTATTACTGGAAACTACAGACAAAAAAGGTGCTTTTGGTTATTATAAATGGTCTCCTCACTCCAATGAAAAATTAATTCTTTCCAGCAATACACGTCTAGATCAATTGATACCAGCTACCAGCGCAGAGACTTTTGTATATAGAGAGCAACGTTACGATCTTTCCCCTCGATTGATGTTACAAACTCATACCAATAAAGTACCTAAAGTAATCGTAGAAAGCAATCCACAGCAACAGGAGTTTTATTGGGGAAAGTCTGAACGAATCCAATATAAAAATACAAAAGGAGAATCCTTGCAAGGTATATTGTACTATCCCGCAGCATATAGTAGCCGAAAGAAATACCCTATGATTGTTTATATTTATGAGAAATTATCTCAAAGTCTTCATAATAAATACATCAACCCTTCTCAATTTACAGGAGATGGAGTATTTAATATATCCACCTTTACAACGCAAGGTTATTTTGTACTTGCACCTGATATTTCATATGAAATTGGTAATGTTGGAATATCTGCAGCAGATTGCGTTGTTTCGGCAACAAACGAAGTGATTTCAAAAGGGCTCGTTCTACCTGATAAAATTGGACTCATTGGACATTCTTTCGGTGGTTACGAAACAGATTTTATCATCACACAGACCAATCTTTTTACTGCTGCGGTAGCAGGCTCAGCTGCAACAAATTTGACAAGTTTCTATCTTACAGTTGGAGCTACTGGGCGGCCTGATATGTGGCGTTTTGAGAGCCAACAATGGCGCATGGGAAAATCCCTCTTTGAAGATCAAACAGGCTACGATAGAAACTCCCCAATTGTACATGTAAAGAATATAACAACCCCATTACTCTCTTGGACTGGAGGTGACGATAAACAAGTAAACTGGAATCAAAGTATAGAATTTTATCTGGCATTACGTCGTCTGCAAAAGCAACATATCATGCTACTTTATCCCAAAGAAGGACATAACCTTAGTAATGATCAAAATAGGAAAGATCTTTTTATTCGATTGCATCAGTGGTTTGATTATCATTTAAAAGATATGCCACCAGCGTCATGGATAGAAAAAGGACTTAAATAGTAACTTATACTAAATAGCAATGCAGTTCCAGAAGAACTGCATTGCACTTTTTAAGGGGTATTTTAAAGATTATTCGGGACGGTAAACTTCTACTGGGCAAATTGTTGGGCTAGCCCCACGTCCAAACGCCTGAGGTCCAGTTTCATCAAAACGGCGACAAACGTCGTCTCCTTCGTCACTACATACTACTTGAATACTACAGGCCTGAGGAGCTAATGGGTCAGTAACATACCCGAAAATAAAGTCATCATCTACTTTAGCGTCACTCTGCATTGATGTGGTTAAAAATGCACCTGAAATGGCCAATACAAAAACTGCAGCTGGCATCATTTTTTTTAAAAATATTGCTTTCATAATATTATAATTTAAGATTAATAGCGATCTACTTTTTTCTACAGGTGTTCGATCTAGTTCCTGATACTTAGCGCTAGTATTTCATTACGTGTATTAAAAACTTTTCCCTGCTACACGTTTCATTTCATTTTTTAGTTTCTCGTTCAATTGATAAACTACCAATTTAGTATCGATAAGAGCATACACATAGGCTGGAGTAACAAGAAAATTGCGAAGCTTTTTGCCATCGATTCCATATATATGGAAACTAAATACATAAGCATTCTTGTTTAAATCATAAACATCAATTACCGAGGCTTGTTTCCAAACTTCTTTTTGTTCGTAACGCCCCGGAACATTAGAATTAACAAAAAGTAGATGTCCACAAACACTGCTGCTTGCATTGACCGTTAACGTTGGTTTTGCCATTGTTTGTTCCGTTTTTTCTTTGAGGTAGGCAATTTTTATCTGTGCCTGCGATACAGTATCAATCGTATTGCCCCGGTAGTCAAGTTCTCCATCTGCATCAGCTACTATATACTCATTGCGATAACTATAGAGATAGATGATTCTTTTCATTTCTTGACTATAATGCAACATCCCATCTGTATCAAAAACACCATCGATTTGCATTTCTAATAATTGTGGTGCCATCTTTATTTTTGATTGAGTCCCAGCCTTGAAAACCCCCAGTATATTGTTGTTATTCGTTTTACTAATTCCTCTAAAGGCAATTGTACTACTATCCATTGGTATTGCAGTACTAAAATAAGGAGGTCTTGGATTTTGTAATTGAGCATTCCAATTACTGATTCGACCACTAAAAATAGCGGGGGATTTTCCATCTATGATATAGAAAAAAGGAGGACGAACTGCCATTCGAATTGACTTAAAAGAAAAACTGTCGCGATTAAATGTCGCTCGAATCTTTTGTTGCCGTAGTTTACTGTCAATAGATAATAAATACATTGGAACGGTATAATTTCCGAGATATAATTTGCCTTCCCCTGCTCCAGCAAAATAATAGGAATTGTACTTTAAATCTAAGGTATGAGTGAGCGTAACAGGATGATGTGGATAACGACGGATAAAAGGATTCTGATGGTGCATGATTTCTTCTGAAGAAAGAAATAAAATTATGACAGCAACACAGCTACATAAAAAAGTCAAAACTAAGTTAGCGGGATACGAAAGAAATTTTTTCGCTTTTCTTCCTGGGCTACTTTGAGAATGATTGAGCCATAGTCCAAGTCCTGCCAATACAACAAATATGATATTAAAGACTAAATGTTCCTGCCAGCTCATTTTTTCTAATATCCCCCCACAAGAACAAGGCAAAAAGGAACTGTAATTGAGCATGATAAAAATATAGGCTGTAAACATGGTCATTAAACAAAATCCAGCATAAAGTGCCTTAATGCGGGTACTAGGAAAAAGAAGTAATATCGCAATCAAAAATTCAACAATAAGTACAGCCCAAGAAATCCAACCCGCAAAAGCACTAAGTAAAGGAGATTGTCCTAGTTCTACCTTGAAGTTTTCAAAATCAAGTCCTTTATTCATAGCAGCGTAAACCAGTAAAAAAACATATAGTAGGCATACTATTTCTAAAAAAACTTTTCTTGCGTTTTTATATAATCTCATGGTGGCACAATTTAGATTGATAAGAGAAATCGATGAAACAGTTACAAATGTAGGTTCACCAAAATCAAAACTGCATATCAAAATCGAGCCAATAGTTTACAAAAACACGCCATTTTTCATCAGATAAAAATGGCGTGTTGAAATTGAATTACGAACAAAAAAAGGATTAGGTTATCTACAATCCTCCTATTGTTTTGATTCACTAGTTAAAATAGAAAGCTTTTCTCTGAGTTCTATAAGCCCCGCTTTTTGCAAACATTCCTCTCCAAAAAATTTTAATTCCTGAAGGTTTTCTTGCGGGATACTAGTCATTAAAATTGATGGCTTTGAATCCACTTTAAGGGATATTCCACGCTCAATTATATGATTTAATAACAGTGCATTTTTTCGTGAAATTTTCAAATCAATCTTCACTACCTCATTCATGCCAGGGATACTAAGTACTGTATCTACAACCTTGGCTACATCATTTGTTGTCATAATCTTCACGTCTTAAGTTAATAATTTATCTCGTAAAGGTATAAAGCTCCCCTTAAAGTATCATGGTCATAATATGTCCACGATAGGCAGAATCCAACTCACTTACATAATTTTGTGCTGTGATAAAAGATCCTAAAAGATTACAGGTACACTAGATTCAAATAATAGATTTTATATTTACCAATTAAAATTATTCTACGGAAATTAAGTAGTTCTAAAACCGATGATGTAATAGCACTTCCTACCTTCAAAAGTAACAACCAAAAACCTTCCTTAAACAGTCAGGATTTTGTTGTTTTAAAATTGATGTATTGCTTTGAAAGAGCACGGTTGTTTATAAAAAATTGGCAAAAAAATTCAGCTTTGTAATTGTCTAGTTGTACTAGTTTTAATTATAAACAATGCGCACTTTCCTTGATTACTGAAAATAAAAGATTCATTAATATTCCATGAAGATTTTATCATATCGTAATAACTCATTTTATAACTATCCACTATATCACAGTTATAAAAGAAGTTACAAAAATAGAATAGTGCTTAGGAATTCTAAAAGATTAGAATCTCTAAAAGACATTAAGAAAAGCTAAAAAGATGTCAACGTTCCTGTCATCAGCAAGATGTATGGTTGTCGGACAACCAGATCTTGCTGCACTGTCCTCGGAACTCGGGTGCAGTGAAACTGAAAGGATAAAAAAGAGTTTGATAACAATGATGATGAAAGATGATGGAAAGAGAAAATTCAAACAGAACACGCAAGATTACTTTGCGACTGACGGTGGACGAATATGTAAAAATTGAGCAGAAATGGAAAGCTAGTACTTGCCGTAAGCTTAGCGATTATTTGCGTAAGCACCTATTCGACAAGGGTATTACAACCAGCTACAGGAATCAATCTTTGGATGATTTTATAGAAGAAACAATAGTACTTCGTAAGGAGTTAAACGCTATTGGAATAAATTTAAATCAGACAGTAAAAAAACTGCACACGCTGCAACAAATTCATGAATTTAAAGCCTGGATTATACGTTATGAAATTGAGAAACAAATCTTTAAAAGTAAGATAGATTTGATTGAAAGACATACCTCTAAAATTACGGACAAATGGTTGCAATCATAAAATCAACTCATTCAATCCGTGGTGTTTTTTATTACAATGAGAACAAAGTAAAAAAGGGTGCTGCCGAATGCATTACAGCTGGAAACTTCCCTACTGACATCGATAAAATGACAGATACGATGAAGCTTAATCGCTTTATAAAACGAGTAGAATTAAATGAAAATGTAAAATGCAATACGCTACATATATCATTGAATTTTGATCCATCTGAAAATCATTCCAAAGAAAAACTAATAGCTATTGCAGAAAGGTATATGGAGAAAATAGGCTTTGGGGAACAGCCTTATTTGGTATACCAACATAGCGATACGAAGCACCAGCACCTCCATGTAGTTTCCATAAATATTGAGAAAGATGGAAAACGAATCGATCTGCACAATATAGGAATGAGAAAATCTGAACCGGCAAGAAAAGAAATTGAAGAGCACTTTGGGCTAGTAAAAGCAGAAGGACGAAAAAAGAATGAGGAATTTAGTTTAGAACCTATTTCAATGGGAAGCATTCAATATGGAAAGATTGAATCGAAGAAAGCTATATTTAATGTTCTCAATACGGTTGTGAACCATTATAAATATGAGAGTCTTGCAGAACTCAATGCAGTCCTTAAACTATACAATGTAATGGCTGACCGTGGTAGCGAGAATTCAAAAATGTTTTTAGCTGGAGGATTAGTCTATCATATATTAAACGCAAAAGGCAAACCAATAGGTGTTCCAATTAAAGCGAGTAGTTTTTATACCAGACCAACTCTAAAATTCTTAGAAGAGAAATTTAAGAACAATGAAGTTAGAAATATGTCCGATAAATCAAGGGTAAAAAGTGCAATTGATATGGCATTATTAAGAGAACCTACATTGCCATTAACCGAACTATCAAAACGATTGGAAAAAGAAGGTATCAGTACCCTTTTTAGAAAAAACTCAGAAGGTTTGCTCTATGGCATAACCTATGTTGATCATGTAACAAAAAATGTCTTTAATGGCAGTAGCTTGGGGAAACAATACAGCGCAAAAGCAATCCAAGAACGATGCGGATTAAAGGTTGCTGGTGAAGAAAAAAGAAATCAGATTTATGAAAGGCTTCGTTCTAAAAAAACATTAATTAATGTTTTGGAACAACAAAAGAACATATTGACTATTCCTGATATGGTGAAAGTTTTGGATGTGCTTATCTTGGAAGAGAAACAATACTTTGCAATGGTCCCACAGTTAGATAAGATTATTGATAATTTAATGCAGTCTGAACAAATCAATAATTATCTATCATATCAATTAAAAAACAAAAAAAAGATGCAAAGGAGAAAGAGATTATCAAGGTGATTAAAATATGCATAAGACCATTAGTCGGATTTGGCAAAATCTCACAAATAGAAAACAAACTTTCCATTATTCAATTGCCCGAATCCTTTGTAGCTGTTGGCAGTAGTTATCTTTTAATCATATTTATAATAAATTCTTTTTCAGAACCATTTGGTAAATGTATGATTATCATTTTATTTTTTTTTAAATTTAATTTTTCAATTGAATGATTTATTTTATGATTTATTGAGTTGACATAAAAAATAAATTGTAAACTGTCGATTAAGAATAAATAACCATTTAGTCCACTTTTTGTCTTTATTCTTTTTGGCTGGCTTATTAGGTTTCTTAAGTCATTTTCAGTTCTCATAAAAGACAAAATATTTATTGGATATTCCAATTCATCAATATCAATTCCTTCATAAATTATTTTTCGTATTCTTTCTTCGTGTTTTTTCCCTAATGAAATTTCTTTGAATAAAGGTCTGTTTGTGATGCTTGCTCTCCATAAAATTGATAACAAAAATAATTTCATTTTTTTGTAATCTATATTTTTACAAATCGAATATTCTGCACCATCGTCTGGATTAATATAATTTTCACATTTTGGGCTAATATCTTCAGTTAAATCAGTCCCATATAATGATTTCACTGCATAAGATTCATAAAAAGCGCCTAAAATTCCATTATCACAATCTGAACATAAAATATTTTTATCAAAATCTTCTTTTTGTGTTTTCTTTGTTGCAGTTTTATTTTCGTCAAGATTATATACAACTTCGTAAAATGAATTGTTTTCATCTTTCATTCCTTTAAACATAAACTTAGGAATAATATGAGCATCAATTAATTTTTTATCTTTTTTACAAAGTTTGCAAATAGCCATAGTAAATATTTTTTGAAATTATGAAGTTTATAAAACCCAAAACGGCTCCCGAAGGAGCCATAACTAAAAAAATAGCGGGGAGATCGGGATTCGAACCCGAGAGACAATTACTCGTCTACTTGTTTATGAGACAAGCGCAATAAACCACTCTGCCAGCTCAGAATAAACTCTCATTCAAATTTACTCGGAAATGGAAATTCAAATGTAATATTTTTCTATATTAATTTCAAATTTAAATATTGAAAATTACGTAAGATTCTTCCATTAACCGGAATAATTACTGCCAATATTCTGGTATTAGAGCGGGTTTGGAACTAAATTAAGCCCATTATTCGGATTTGCCAAATATTCTAAATTCAAGACCATTTTTCAATTAAGCCAAATACACAAATCCGCTGTAGTGGCGGTTAGCTGTAGTTTTTTTTATTCGTTTAGTAGCAATAATTATTTACACAAATTTTCCATTCATCTTCATCTTGGTCTTTTCCTTTTATGTCGCCATAGGTGTTGGTTATACAACTTTTGTCAACTTCTGTTGCACAGGATAGATAGTTTGAAACTTTAATGATAGTAGCTTTTCCTTCACCCCAAAATATTATTGCATAAACAGAATAAGAAGAATATTTGTAAGTATTTGTCGCTGTATTTAATTCCGATCCAGATAGGAATGTAACGTCAACAGTATATTTTTTTGACCAACCGTCTTGCGTCATATATTTCACTTCACAAGTTTGAACATATTTAGCTTCTACATTTGTTGTCAAAAGTAAAAACAATGTTGAGAGTAAAATTATTTGTTTCATTAGGTTGTATTGTTTAATTGCTGTCTCTTAATTTCCTTTGGCAGTCTTCAAGTTCACTTTCCAAACTTCTAACTTTCCTTTCCAAATACTCTTTTTGGCTTTTTAAATCGTCATTGTCGTTTTCTAAGTTGCTGTTGTCACTTTCTAAATATGAATTGTCGGAAGATTGATGACTGCTCTGACTTTCATAGTCGTCGTTTTGAGATTTACATTCTTCAAGTTCGTTTTCTAAATCTGTTACTGTATTTTCTAAATCGCTTTTTTTACTTTCGCAATAATCAAGGTCTGAACGAAGTTCTTTTATCTGTTTTTGCTGGTAAATATTGAAACCAAGTGATGTTAAAAAAACAAATGAAATTAAAATTAGAATTAGTAGTTTTTTATTTTTTTCGTTCATAATTATTTATTTTTTGTCAAACATTAAAAAATAGCATATTCCCTTTTTAAATTATTTATTTTAATTGTGTTTACTTGTTTGGCTTTTCAACTCTCTCCCCAAAGTTTTTTCCGAGTTTCTGATCTTCCTCCGGTCGTCCGTAAAATTACAGGTAACGTTCTGGTACTACAGCGGGTTTGGGACTAAATTAGGCCCATTCTTCGGATTTGCCAAATCTTCCCAAATACAAAACCAACTTTCCATTAAGCCTCTTGCCCAAATCCGTTGTAGTAGCTGTTGTAGGCAGTCTTTAATGGACGTCACCTGGATTTGCTGGATTCAGAAAATAGATTAATAAAAATACCGCAACCCATCCAATTGCTCTAATCGTCAATCCTTTTTGTATTGTCCAGTTTGTTTTTACAGAGCCTTCTATTAATGAAGAACCCACAATTGATATTGTTAAAGCAATTAAAGCTTTCAGCATAATTAATTGGATTCCATTGAAAGGTTTACCTAAAAAATATTCGCCACTAAAAATTAAAGCAACACTTGCAAGAAGCATTGGAATTCCAATATATAACTGCAATCTTAATTCCTTATTTTTCACTCTTTTAAATTTTTGATTAAAACCATTAATATTTATATTTCGACTATTAAATTCGTTTAAAAATTTTTCTCTATTTTCTTTAGATGAAAATGAATTTACTAGCTTTTGTATAGTGATGTATTTGTTCTCAGTTTGTTGGACTTCTAAAAGATTATGTTTCTTTATGATTGCATTTATAAGTTCGGAAATTTTAAAAGATATGGGTAAAAAGCTTTCAATGGTTGCTACATAGTCATTTTTTATATCCGCATTATAATAAAAATCATATTCTTGATGAGTTTGTCCAATTGAATTATTTATAATGTTTATTACATTAGTATGTTCACTTAATAACTCATTTATTAAAAGTTGGATGTTTTTAGAATCCACTTCTGTATTATAGTTAATTAAAAATTCTTTTAAATTATTATCTAATTTATCTTTAGCTTCAATAATTTTCAGTGTTAAATTACTTTCCACTATTTTTTATTAACTATGTCAACAATTTGATCAATTAAATAATTAGTATCCGTAAAGTCTACGGATTCTTTTACATAAATACTTACTGAATCAATTATACTTTTGACTCCAAATCTGTCAGTTTCTTGTAAATTTGAAATCCTCTCTGCAAGGCTTTCAATTACTGAATCTGTAAGTGTAAAACCTATTCCTTTCTTTAGAGCAATTTGATTTAATAGAATTTTAATTTCTTGTTTTTTCATTGTATATAATTTAAGTTAGAATATTATAAATTTAATTTTTGAATCTAAATATTATTCGCGATTTTGGGCAGATTGCCTACAAAACGTTCTGGCACTACAGCGGGTTTGGGATTAAAAATGCGTAATCTTTCGGTTATGCCAAAACTTCCTAATACAAAACCATCTTTCCATTAAGGCTAATGCCCAAATCCGTTGTAGTGGCTGTTACCAGCAGGCATTTATTCTTTAAGGATTAACCAGTTACTTACGCTTCTTCTACAAAGTTGCATTGCTTCTGCATGTTTTGTGCTTAATGCTTCTGTTTTATCTGTGAAATCCCAATCTAAAAAATTATCTCCAGACAATAAAAAACCTGTATGAGTAATTTGAGACCTTATAGTATAGATTTTATTGTATAATTTTTTTGCATCAATGCTACTTGCAACATATTTAAATAAAAATTCTCTAAACTTCGCCGAAATACCCCATATTGGCTTTCCACATTTGTTACATGTATGACTTGATGATTTAATAGATTTACAATCGTTACATTGAAATTCTACTTTATCATTTCTGAACTCATAATTAACTAATGTTTCAATACATGAAACAAAAGAAAAAAAAGATAGGCTTTTCATTGTTTTGAAAAGATCCAATCCATTTGAAAATTGATGAAGCGATGAATTGCAAATTTTCTTTTCATCAGCTGAAAGAGCAAAATATTTTTCCATTACTCTATCAATATTGTTTGGAAAATCAACTTCTTTTTTATTTCCATACATAGGCTCGTACCAATAATAATCTATTCTAGGAATGAGCTCTATTTGTTTAAATTCAGGAGTACTAAAAGCAGTTATTTGAAGGTCTTTAACTATATTCTTATAATAATATAATTGTGCCGACCAGTTACTTGAATAATTATTTATTTCTTCTCTATTTTCTGCATTATTTTCTTCTGGAATTGGAATTGTCCATGACATAACTACATTGCGATAGAAGAAGAATCTAAAATTTGAAATTGTAGAAAGCAAGTTTGTGATTTCTATTAATCTATTGGTTTGATGACTGGTTTTTGAAATCATTTCATTTACACTTTCGTCCTCTTTCCCATCAAAGGCTTTTATTTCTTTAACATTTTCTTCGTTATATTGATATTCAATAATTAATGGAAAATGGTTTGCGTTTTTTGATTTTGGTGCATTTTCAATATTAATTGGATATATCTGAAATTCATCTTTATAGCGATAAATTCCAGTAACTTCTACTTGAGAAAAAATGATGTTTTTAATGTATTTTATTGCCATAGATTATTGATTCTGCTGTCTGCTTGCTGATAACGCTCTCGCGCTACAAGCAGTTTGGGACTAAATTAGCCTAAACTTTCGGTTTTGCCAAATATTTCTGACACACAACCAACTTTCCAGTAAGCCAATTGCCCAAATCCGTTGTAGTAGCTGTTATGGTGCGTTTTTTTTATTCTATCCTATTCCCTTTTCTATCAATATTAAACCATTCATCACTTTCTACATGCTCATGTTCTTCTATACCTAAATATTTTTTGGCTTTAAAAGTAACTTCTGCCTGTCCATTTTCGAACCAACTGGCATAAACACTATCATTCGGATGTTCGATAACTGAGGCAAAATGAATTAATAGTATCAGTTCCAAAAAAAGCATATCGTTCGAATGGTATTATTGTATCTCCTTTAAAGTCAAGATATGCTACTCTTGAACCATCTTGCATGTAATCTTCTTTGTTACGGCTATAAAAGAATCACTCTTTACAGTATCCGATTCCTGCACATCATAGTATTTAAAATCGGTAATCTCTCGATTTATAGATTGCCTACATGATGTCAAAGTCAAAAGCTAGATTCCTATAAATATTAAATGTCGGATTGTCATATTTTCTAATCAATGCTTAATTGTGCAGAACATATTATGTTGGTTTCCTCAAAATGCACCATAACTCATATATATGTCTAATCATGTCCGACTTATCTACCCTAAATTGGGTCGCTATGTCTGACAAATGTCAGTGTTTTTATTTTCAAAAATAAGATATTTATTTCATAAACGATCAAATGGAGTTTTACTTATTGAAGGCTTTTCGGACTAACATGAGTGCAAATTTCGGTGGTCTTGCTACTTTGATGTACGGGAATGAGACTTTAAATAGTGATATTAAATTTAAATAGCAAAATTACACATCATTTAAAATCTTTAAATCTTCTAAAAAAAGGTTCGAATTTTGTACCATCAAGGTCACATCAAAAGGCACTCATATCGAGTGGTTTTAGTATTTTTTGATACCTTTCAATTTTATGTTATGGTTGTTTTTAAAACAATATTCCATATTTTTCACATATTAATATTAAAAAAATCATTTTCGTCAATTTGAAATTAGCAATTTAAAAATATCTATCATATTTTAACAAAATTAAATTTGATATTAAGTTAATAAAAACAGGTATATTTAGTTCATTATAATTTAGGAATGGTATTTTTATACTATTCTAGATTATGGTTTTCCGTAATAAAATGAAAGTTAAAGTACTAATATTTGACAATATTTAAAATTCAGAATATATGGATAATTCTATTATCGATGTTACAGGTGAATCCTATAGCCTTTCAAATAATTTATCAAGAAACTCTAGTGTTCCGTATTGGGGACATCAATATGTATATTCATATTCTGAAATTAACTCTGCGACGAGCCAGCAGCGTGTTTTTTATAAAACTTATAAATTTAATTTTCTAAATAATATTTATACAAATCTTGAAGGCAATAATAACTACGCATTTATTTTGCTTTTTGATCTTTTAAATGAATATGATAATCACAAAAATATAATTCGGCTTGAAAAACAATTAAAAGAATTACGAGCTTATCATCCTAAAACTAAATCGTATTGTGTATCCAATCTGGTTAAAAAATTACTAGAACATGGTCTTCATAATGATGTTGAAAGAATCAGGAAAGAGGAAAATTATTATGATGATTATGCTGGATACGATTATTTAAAATTAGGCGCACAATTTAGAGCAAAATTGAATTTAAGCGATCAGGATGTAGAATTGCTAAACAAATTATGGAATCCTGAAAACAACTTTTTCAGGATCGAATTTTGCAGTTTAGAGGTTGTTAAGTTCTATTTGTACGTAATTAAAAAGATAGAAGAAAAGTATGAAAAAGAATCTTCATCTTTAAGTGCTGAACTTGATAAATTGGCGGACAGCATTGCTTATAAACATTATAATTACAGAAAAGGAAGCAGTAATTACAAATATTCGGTAGAAACTATTGTGAATGAACTTCACTCTAATATTTTTAAATACTGTGAAAATGTTGTTCGGGAGAATTTCGGACATAAAAGGAAATTGAATGTTGATTTACAATACACTTCAAATGAAATTATTGAAGAATATAATAATAGGGTTATTTTAAAATTAAAAAAGATAATGCAAATTTATCTTCCCACGATAAATGAGCCGGATGAAAAAACTGATTTTGAACTGAATACTCAAAATACAACACGATGGAAAATCAAGTTTGATCAATTGTCGATTCAATATAAAACTGATTCAAAAACATTTATTCAGGAGATTATTACTTTAGGAAATCAAAACAAAAATAATCCTTCGGTTGAAAATATTTTTTACGAAGGTTCAAAGTTTATTGCAAGTCACGATAAAGAAGCTGCGCTTACTTTGTATATCTACTATATTTATTATGACCTCAATTCGGTAAAATTTGATAATAAACCATTGAATACAACAGTGCAAAAAAATCTGTTTAAAACTAGCGATCAGTTAAATGATTTTCAGCTTATTATTAATGAGTTTGTACAAGATAAAAATTTAGAAAAAGCATTAAAATCGATTCCAGGTGTATATGCTGCCAAAAGAAAAAAAATACAATTAGACAGAAATGCAATTCGGGAAGTTCATAATAAACATTCCGGAACCATTGAACTGCTTAATGAATATTTGCGAGATGAAGTTGAAATACCAGAAGTTGAAACACCCGTAGTAAATGAAATGGTATTGCAAATAATCCCTCAATCACAAGAATCCCAAACAAGCTCTTTTGAAGAATCAATAAATTTCACAAAAATTCAGGAAGAAATTCTGGACCTTTTTTCAAAAGCAAATCTTTCTATTCTTCAGGCAGATTTTGAAATAGTAGCAAGATCAAAAGGAATGTTTAAAAACCAACTGATCGAAAGCATTAATGAAATTTGTTATGAAACATTAGACGATGTTTTAATTGAAGAAGACGAAGAATTTTACATTATAAACGAAATTTATTTTAACCGAATACTAGCAAAATGATAGAGAATATTAAACCCAAAGAAGCCACAGCAATTATCAATTCATTAATTGGAGGCGTAGTACCCAAAATTGGCGTTCAGCATATTACCGTAGGAAGGTCTGAAGAAATAAGCGCATTTGTAAACGCGTTAGAAGATGTGAAAAACGGACATAGTATGGTGAAGTTTTGGATTGGTGATTTTGGATCCGGAAAATCATTTATGCTTCATTTGCTAAATACTGTTGCTTTGAAACAAAAATTTGTAGTCACAAATGCTGATTTTACTCCAGATAACAGGCTTTATTCTAATGACGGGAAAGGCGTTGCATTGTATTCCGCTATTATGGATAATATTGCAATCCAGACAAAACCTGAAGGTGGAGCATTGCCTACTTTAATGGAAAAATGGATAGAACAAGTGGTTTCAAAAACGGCTCAGGACAATAATATTGCACTAGAAAATATTAGAGATGAAAAATATTTAAGCCTCATTCAGAATAACATCATGAAAACCATCAACGAAATTACCGAAGTTGGAGGTTTTGATTTTGGAACCGTTATAATGAAATATTACGAAGGTTACATTAAAGATGATGAACAATTAAGACGAAATGCCTTAAAGTGGCTTAAAGGTGAATACCGTACAAAAACCGAAGCGAAACAAGATCTGGGAGTAAGAGAAATTATAAATGACCTGAACTATTATGATATGCTCAAAAACTTTTGTAAACTGTTTGTAAGCATGGGATATAGTGGTTTTATGATCAATCTGGATGAAGCAATAAATCTTTATAAAATTTCAACATCAGTAATGAGAGAGAAAAATTACGAAAAGATTTTAAGTATCTATAATGATTGTTTTCAGGGAAAAGTCAGTAATTTATTTTTCAATTTTGCAGGAACAAAAGAAGTTCTCGAAAATGAACGCAGAGGATTATTCAGCTATCATGCTTTAAAATCAAGATTAGAAAGTAATAAGTTTGAAACCGCTGAAATTAGAGATTTTGCACAACCCGTAATTAAATTATTACCTCTGGATCATAATGAAGTTTTTGT
This sequence comes from Flavobacterium sp. AJR, assembly GCF_002156885.1. NCBI lineage: Bacteria > Pseudomonadati > Bacteroidota > Flavobacteriia > Flavobacteriales > Flavobacteriaceae > Flavobacterium > Flavobacterium sp. AJR. The sequence goes on from NZ_NCWQ01000013.1 coordinate 25,011, forward strand.
ATTACTTATAAAGCTAAAATCAATTTTTGATTACAATTATAAAGTCACAACAAATATTTCTGAAGATGATATACAAAGTTTTATGGAAGAAATGTTCAATAAACCAGGCGCGTCTGAGTTTTTAACTCCGCGCGAGGTTATTAGAGATTTCTTAAATATTCTAAACATTCTAAGACAAAATCCAAATTTAGATAAATCCAAATTATTCGGAGATATCGAAATTTCAGATGAAAGACCTGACGATGTTTTAATCGATAGCATTGAAGAAATATAATGGCGTATGAATTATTATCAGAACCCATCCGAAAATACATTCGTGATAAACGATGGGAAGAATTGCGTCCCATTCAAAATGCTGCAATTACAAGAATTTTAACCACAGATAAGCATTATATTCTGGTATCAAGAACAGCTTCAGGAAAAACCGAAGCAGCTTTTTTGCCTGTTTTATCTCAGGTAAATTTCAACGAAAGAGGCGTTCAGGTTTTATATATTTCGCCACTCATCGCTTTGATAAACGATCAGTTTTTTCGTGTTGAGGAATTGTGTAAAAACTTAGAAGTTAATGTTGTCAAATGGCATGGAGAAGCCAATAAAACTTCAAAAGAAAAATTAGTAAAAGATCCAACAGGAATCGTTTTAATGACACCGGAATCACTGGAAGCCATGTTTGTCAATAAACCTTATAATGTAAAACATATTTTTTCCAATCTTAAATTTGTAATTATAGACGAGATTCATTCTTTTATCGGATCAGGAAGAGGCGTACAATTAAAATCTCTTTTGTCCAGATTACAAGATGTAAATGAAAATAACTTCAGGATAATTGGTCTTTCGGCAACTTTAGGAGATTATGCCGAAGCAAAGAAATTTGCGGGTAATACTATAGAAACCACAGTTTTAAGAGATAGTGCATCAAAAGAAATTGAAGCAAATTTCAGGTATTTCCAAAAAGACGCTAATGATTTGCCCTCAGCTCTTATAGATGATTTATACCAGGAAACTAAAGATCGCAAAGTCCTTGTTTTTCCTAATAGCCGCGGACTTGCCGAAGTTGTTGCAGTTCAATTAAAGAAAATTTCAGTTAGGGTAAAAGGACATGTTAATTATTTTTCACATCATTCATCTGTAGATAAAGAAGTTAGAGAGCACATAGAATCTTTTGCTAAAAGTAATAACCATCAAAATTTTTGCATTTCCTGTACTTCAACTTTAGAACTTGGTATTGATATAGGTGCTGTAGATGAGGTTGTACAAATCGATGCCACATACAGTATTGCATCTTTAATTCAGCGTATCGGAAGAAGCGGACGAAGAGATGGTGCTAAAAGTTTTCTGTTATTATATGCCACAAATAAATGGAGTTTACTCCAATCACTTGCCTGTTGGCATTTGTATAAAGATGGTTTTATAGAACCCAAAGAATCAATGAGTCTTGCCTATGATCTTTTATTGCATCAGGCTTTGTCGATTACAAAAGGACATTCCGGTATTAAGTATACTGATTTGGTGAGACTTTTAAAGAAAAACTTTGCATTCAATGACATTGAAATTTCTGATATAGAAAAAATCTTAAATCATTTGATCGAGATCGATTTGATGGAAAAATTAAGAGACGAAGTAATAATAGGAATTGAAGGCGAAAAAATTGTAAATGACAGAGATTTCTACAGCGCATTTACACTTGAGGACAATTTTAAAGTAGTAAATGCAGGTATTAAAATAGGTGAAATTCCGTTAAGTTCACAAATTATAGAAAATGAAAATATTCTACTGGCGGCAAAAATATGGAAGATTGTGTTTGTTGATCTCAAGTCAAAAAAAATAGAAGTTATACGAACAAACGATGGTAAAAAGCCCATATTTTCTGGTGATGGCGGAATTGTTCATGCTGTAATTAGACAAAAAATGTTTGAGATACTTTATCAGGATAAAGTTTATGCTGAACTCAATGAAGAATCTGCTGATGAATTAGACGAAATGAGAAGTGATTTTTCAACTTTTACAATAAAAAGTATCGAATCAGAAAGACTATTATTGGTTTCAGAAAAAAAACTTGTATTCTCTACTTTTACAGGAACAAAGACAAACAGAACATTACAATTTCTTTTTAATATTTTAGACATAAAAAACTCATTAGAAGATATGGAAAGCTCATTTGATATTTACCTTTCTAAAGATGACTTTTTATCTAAGCTAAATTTTTTAAGTACTAACGTTCAGGTTATTGATAAAATGATAACAGAAGAATTAGAAAAAGATCCCGAATTATTAAAAGTTTCTAAATGGGGAATATATCTTCCAGTTCAATTTCAAATTGAATGGATGAAACAAAATTATTTTGATGTAAAACAAACGCAGGAATTTTTACTTAAAATGGAAAATATTATTACAAATTTATAGCTTCTCATACTTTTATGATAATTTTCAGATGATATTTTGTATAAAAATTCGATATAAATTAAAGAAGTAAGTATCTATTAAAATTCAATTCAAACTATCAGATTAAGTTTAAAAAGTTAAAGATTGCGAATTATTTTTAGTAGTAATGATTCGAATCTTTCTGCCTTCACATTCAAAAACAAAGCAAGCCGGTGTAATACTTTGTAATCTTTTCTGTTTTTAGTGACCGCGTGGGTTCAAACCTTATTAATTCAAATAATTTTTGAGACGTATTTTTTGAGACGCATTTATCAAATGATTGTTTATTCTTCTAATATCTTATTTAATTTTGTCACAAAGTTAGAGAACCGCTTGCGGGCGCTAGCAAAAAATTCCCCCATAAATACAGCAAAAAATTCCTGCTTTATTGCGTTGCTTTTTGCGCTTGCTAAGCGATTCCCGATGAATGTTCCATAATTAATAAAATATAGAAATTATGGAAACTTTAAATCAAAACTGGCAGACTGTATCTGAAATTGAACTGATTTACAAAACAAAAGTAAGAGCCTCTGAAAGACCACAAATCAAATCTTCCAGAGATGCATACCACCTTGCTCTCTCAGCTTGGGATAGTAATAAGATAGAATTTTTTGAACAGTTCAAAGTATTGCTTATGAATAACGCTCATAAAGCACTTGGAATTTATGAAATCTCTTCTGGTGGAGTTACAGGCACTGTTGTAGACCTTAGATTAATATTCTCCGCAGCTCTTAAAGCAAATGCTACATCACTTATGATGATTCACAATCATCCTTCAGGAAACCTTACAGCCTCTGAAGCAGATAAACAGGTAACTAGAAGAGTAAAAGAAGTCGGAAGACTTCTTGATATAACATTAATAGATTCATTAATTATAACTACCGAATCCTATTATTCCTTTGCAGATGAAGGCGCTTTGTAAGCGCCTTTTTTCCCCTTTTCATTTAAGGCTAGCTATCTATTTAGGGCGCAAATTAGGCAACACTTTAGGTACTCTAGCGGTTCGACTCATTTTATATTATCTATGAACTCAATTCCTTTTTCTGTTAGTTTATGATAACGTACGTCATTTATTCGTTTATCAAATTCAATATATTCAAATTTAACTAGAAAATTTACTAATACACCAGCTTCTACGTGATCTTTATATTTAAAATTACTACTTTTTCGAACATAATTATAAGCATCCGTTTCAATATCGAAGGAATATTTGGCACTTAAATATTTTCCGTGTTTACTGAAGAACACTATCGCTTCTCTAGCGAATTCATCATCAGTCCAAATCATATGTTTATTTATTATATTACTATTTATAATATAGCCCTTTTTTATTCAGACTTGCCAAATCTCGCTAAGTACCATACCACTTTCTAATGAGCCAAATATCCAATTCCGTTGGAGTAGCTTTTGGCCGTAGTCATTTACTATTGATTTGTTTTAAAATAGACTTCTTTGTGGTTTTCTAACGGAATTAATTTATTGAAAAGAATAATTCCTTTACTAGCGTTAAGCATTTGAATAATATATTTTGCTAATGTGTCATATACTAAAGATTCCATTTTTTCTTCTCGATTATTACGATTACCAATTCCACTATTTAAATCAGATTTAAGACCATCTTTTTCTTGAGTCAGGGAACCATTTTCACCTAAGACATCATTTACTTCTAATATTTCCTTTAATTGGTTAAAATGTAAGAATTCAGCTCTACTGCCCTTTTCTTTAGCTTCGCCTCTTGTGAACTGTAATAATGGATCAGGCGAGTTAATATCGATACTAGTATTAATTGTCATTCCATTTTTTTTAACGCAAGATTCGAGTAAAGAAATACATATTTGCATAATTATAATTATTAGTTAGTATTTTAGTTTAAACATATTTTGATTAAGCTTAGTGACAACATTCTGCTACAAAAGACAGTTTCGTTCTAAATTAAGCCCTTTATTTGGATTTACCAAACATCCCAAATAACAAACCAACTGTTCATCAATCTTTAATGATATCTCTATCTGAAAATTTATAATTTTATTTGAAACCATGATAGAAGAATTGAACTGGAAAAAGCGATTATTGGTCTGGGTGTAAAATTTGACCGAGCCTTTTTTTCTAAACTTTTTTCAACTGAAGATTTAAACTAATTTTTTTTGCTCATTAAAATTAAAAAAGACAGCTAAAAGCTGTCTTTTTTAAACTGTTTAATTCTTCTAAAGTTAAAATGCTTCTTCCAATCATTGTTTGGGGAATAATCCTTCAATCGTTTTAATTGGCAGAAACATTTTTCCTGTACTTGGTATCATAATAAATCCATAACTCTCGTAAAATTCAATCGCTTTTTGGTCTAATGGATCAACTATAACAGCATAAAGTGCCATAGTGTTTTTTGATACTTCTAAGCATTTTTTTAATGCATCAAACAATAAAATCTCTCCAAGTCCTTTTCCTTGATCACTTTCATTTACAGCTAACCTTCCTAATAAGGCTAACGGAACACTATATGACTTCGGCATTTTTTTTGTTAGCTCAGGTGGAAAATCTTCCCACGCAATTGAGCTTGTTGTCAATGTAAAAAAACCTAATACTCTGTTTTTATCTGAATCAATGTCTGTTAAAACATGACAAACTGACAAATCTCTTTTGGCGTCCTGCCCCGCTTGTTTGTGGAAATAATTATCTAATAATTCTTTACCACATTTAAATTTTTTTCTTTCGTGATCCTCCGTAAGGACATTAATCTTTAGATTCATTTTGTTCAATAAATTTAAAATGGTTCGCTTGAGCCCTCTTAAGTTTATCATTAGCCTTTGGTGGATTTAAAATAGCATCCATGAATATTTTCTTATCCTCGTAGGTTTTTAAAACAGTCTCATTTTCTTTAATGATTTTGTTTGCCTCGGTATTAATACAATAAACAACAAATTCTGTTACATTTTTAAACCCTTTCAGGACTGATGCGTACTTAATCAACTCCTTATGTTCTTTACTGATACGAACATCAATTCGGTCGTTAATGATTGTTGACATATTATAGCTATTATTCGATTATATTTAATTTGATTTGATTTGATTTAATTTGATTTAATTTGATTTGATTTAATTTTTTATAACTTTTTGATTTAGCAAGATTTAAGTGAATAGTTTATTTTTAGTATTGTCCTCTATTTGTCTTTCTTGTCGTCTTTTCTTCTCTTCTAATTTTTCTTACCAGTTATTTAAGGTTTTTCTTTATTTTATGAGTTGTATTTATGACATTTCTCTAGACTTGTTTCCGAATCTCTTTAGTCTTTTAAAGATTTAGATCTCGTATCAGTTTTGCAAATGTACGTATTTATCACGTACGTTGTGTGTTTTTTTGTGTTTTATTTTTACTTTGTAGATTATGTTTGTTGTGTCTGTTGTTTTTTCCTTTCTTTTATGATTGGCGTTCCCTACGGCATTAGAGCTGTCCGCACTTAAACTTAGCTATTCTAATAATTCGCTTTTTTTTGTAATAATTAGAGCTTGTATTTCGGAAAAGCTTCTCGATGATATATACAGCTTAACCATTAATTTTTTTTTTAAAATGAAAAAAATTAAGCAAAAGAAGTTTTTTGAACTTAAGTTAAGTGTCGATTTAATATTGACCAGAGGAGACATTAAGCGTCTTATCAAGATTTTTAAGAACTTATTTTAAAGTACTAAACCCATCTGTTCAGATGGGTTTTTATGTAAATGGACTTTTGTTTGTGTAATTATGAACTTACTCAATTTGTCATAGATTTTTAAAGCACGTAACTTTAAACAAATTAAAAATAGGAAATCAACATTATCAATATTCTTTATACTTTCAATTCTAAATTAGTCAAGTATCAAACTTTGATTTTTTAATAATAGCACTTATATAAAATAATATATTGATTTAAACATCTGAAAATGATATTTTAAAATATTGTATTATTGTATTAAACAGAATTTTTATGAAGAAATATCTACTAATTACATTGGCATGTTCAACAATTTGTTGTGCTCAACAAAAAGATGTTACTAAGCAAAATACTACAATTACAAAATTTGTCACTGTTCCTATCAAAAAAGATACAATCAAAGCAACTGTAAAAACTAAACCAACTGTTGTTCCGGTTGATTCCAAAAAGGATACCAATATTATACTTGTTAAGCAAGAAGTTACTGGTACAGATTGGGCAAAATATGCTCTACCTATACTTACTTTGTTTCTCGGTATAGGTATAAATCGATTAATTGACTTGATCAGTAAAAGAAATGCAACTATCAGAAATGGTGAAAGATGGGTTGTTGAACTAAGAAGTACAGAAGTCCCATTAAGTCAACAAATGACTGATTTAATTGCATTTAGAGATAGCCTGAGTTGTATTGAATTTGTTATTCCTGAAATAAAAGCAATGACTAATTTAAATGGCGATGTATTCAAATCATTAGACAAAAATGAATTTATAAAATTTATTGAAATTAAAAATGCTAAGCCATTACACAAACGAATTTTCGATAGTCAAGAAGAAAAAGAAAAAGCATATAAAAAAGTAGTGAGCATATCTAATTATACTCACGGTCACATTGCAATAATGGAGCATCAACACAATCTTATTAGCGAAAAATTCAAGTCATATACGACTGGTACATCAGGACACGTTCAGTCCTTCAATAATCATCTACAAGAGTTTCTCAGAGAATACGGAATGTATAATTTGAATTATGAAAAAGAGGGTGTAAATATTTTCGAAGATGAAAGAACAGCACTATTAAGTTTTTTATATACTGCTCAAATTGCACCTCATATAGAAGATGGTGGATACAATCCATTTAAGTTGAGAGATGAATTTTTCATACCTAGCATCAGACACTTAGCACATTATCGATTTGAAGAAAAAACTCTTCTACTCGCCAAAAGTATTACTACTTGTTTAAATGATATTGCAGGTATCAAAATGGAAGTTGTTTATATGACTAAAAACGTAAATATTATTCTAGAACGTTATACAGAATTAATAAATTCCCTACCTGATGTAATTAATGATATAATAGGAGAAAAAGAATAATATGAAATAGTTCTCCCGCTACTGCGAGCGGAATACTCGTGTCAAAAATTTTAATTTTTTATAACTAACTAATCACTTCCTAATATTATTTCTCTCATTTTTAAAAATTTAAATTTTAAAGCATTATAAGATGTGGTCTTAACAAACTTAATTAAAGAGTAATAAAATGACATCATTTTTATATCATAGTTTAACATTTTAGAAGCGAAAATAGGGAATGTTTTTATTACTATTTATGCAGATAAAATTTCATTAAAATCATACACAAATCGGTTAGATATTTGAATGCTTCCCGCTACTAATTGGAATCTTGTTGAACTTATATCTTCCTAGCGGGAAGCATTCAATTATCTAACCAGTTTTTTGAAGATTATTATGACGTTATTGCATATGCATCTTGATGATTATAAATTCTTAGAAAAACTTAACATTGTAAGTTAATAATTATTGTAAAAAAAGTTTTTTATTATTATTCATAGCAAACATCAATACTTTTTCATTAAATGGTGAGTAATTAGAAAAAGATGTTCTATTCCTAATTTTATCATTTCCTATTTGTTCAAATAAGATTCTAAATAATTCATCAGCAAAAGAATGAGTTACTGTATCAACTCCTTTAAAATCAAAAATAAAAATTAACTCATCATTAAATATGTAGTTTTTTATTTCTTTTTCAAAAATTTCTGTAGCTAATTTTCTAGAGAAAAGAATATTGCTAAAGTCCTTTAAAACGATGTTTTTCTTGGTTACCATAATTTTTCGTTATTAGTATTATTATATTCTTCCATTAACTCCTGCAAATCGATTTTGGGTTGATAAAAATCATTATTTGCTGAAAAAACTTGTGAATAATCAACATTACAATTTGTTTTAAATTTGAGAGAAATTATTGATCCTTGCCAATAATTTGAATTTATAACCGATAAATAGTCTTTATTTGATAATAAAGTTTTACCACAGGTATTAATGCTAAGTATTCCTTCAGATAAATTTATAAACTCCTTGGTATGAAATAGTCCATATCCTTGTCCTCCTCCATTTTTACTTTTAAATTTCTCCTCGAGCGATTTTTTTAACAGATCTTCCTCCGATAAATGGTTAAATTCATCATTTTCAGCGAAAGATTCATAAAATCCAATCCCATTATCCACAATAAATATTTTTAAAATATTATTTCTGAAATATTGCGCATAAATTAACCCATTTGAATTACTTTTTGAATGCATTTCTACATTGGCAACTAACTCTCCCAAACAATAATTAACACAATTTATAGTATCTTTATCAATGTCTGAAACTGTAGATAAAATATAAGATATTCTTGTAACGACATCATACATGTTTTTAGAATTAAATTCTGAAATTTCCACTAATGACCCTTCGCTATTATGCCTGTTAAAATCTTCTACGAATGGATAATTAATATTTTTAAAAAAATTAATTCTAGCGATATAATTAATTGAGTAACAAGGATTCTGCAGCAATTCAAATCTACAAATTACTTTTTTACTTTCTAAATGTTTTATATAAGCATTAATAACTGTGAAAATTTCTCCTTTTAAAAAATGTCCCGGTTCGTAAGATAATTTTATAGTAATATCATCTATATCGTCATCATAAATCAATTTATTTACTATCGCATTAATAGTTGTACTTTGATTAATGTTCAATATTATTTCTTTAGCCATTGATTTAAAAAGGGAATATGTTGATCATGATAAAATTGTTTTTATAATACAAATAATAAAAATTTTATACCTAAATATACAATATTTATTTAAATACAAGACTTTTTTGCTTCATTTCAAGCATCTGTAATTCACAGGTCAATATCTCAATAACAATAATAATACCAATCCCCCCTCAAGCTCGGGCGCCTCATTCGGGAATAAAAGTACTTCGAAGTATTTAGATCAAATTAAATTGGTAATTCATTCAAAATTTTCTTCTGTGTGCGCCAGTTAGGCAAATATTTGTCCATCATTAAAATGAAATTTTTGTTGTGATTTCTTTCAAGAAGATGAACCATTTCATGTACAACAATGTATTCAATACAATCTATCGGTTTCTTAGCTAGCTCAATATTAAACCACAATTTTTTATTTTCAGTAATACAGCTTCCCCATTTAGTTTTCATAATACGTATTCCGAATTCAGGAGTATTTAAATTCATTATTGATGCATATAGATGAATAAGAGTCGAGAGTTGAAGTCTTAACTCTTTTCGGTACCAGTTGTATAGGATTTTCTTTTTAATATCAGTAGTTGCACCTTGTTTTGTATATAAATCAATTGCACTATGTTTTAAAACAATTTTATTTTTTTCAGACTCCTTTATTTTCAGCAAATAACGTTTACCTAAAAACTGATGGCTTTCCCTTGTAATGAATAATTTTTCAGCTTCTCTTTCTTGGCTTGAAATTTTCCTTTGTTCTTGTTTTATCCAACCTATTTTTGTTGTAAGATAGACTCTGACTTTTTCCAATTCAAAAAAATCAGGAGAAGACACAGTTACTTTTCCATACGGCGGATGAACACTTAAATGTAAATTTTTGATTGGTTTGAATTTCACCTCAATCTCTAAAGTTCCTATTTTCAAAATCTGTGTACTCAACTTAATAATCCTCTTTATGTTGTTCTATGATTTTGTATACTTTTTCAGCTAAGGTGTCATCTTCAACAACACGCTTTATTGCATTTTTGACCTTACGCTGTTTCATTACATTATCTCGAAACCCTTCCTGTTTAGCATTTTGTACAGCGTCTTCACAAGCTAAGGCTAATCGTTCATTCCCATCTAAAGTATGGTACAATGCAACTTTTCCTTTAGTGTTAAGGGACTTTGGAGCATCATCTTTCTTGCCTCTATTAACCATTCGAACCAAATTGGCCATTTTTCCTAAATATTCTTGATACATAATAGATGCACGTTTTCTAGCTTCAATTAACTCAGTTAAAAGTATGGACATTTCGTCAAAATATTTAGGATCCAATAAATGTTCTTCAACAATTTTGCTTCGAACATTATTTTCAATCACTTCGGCAACAGCTTCTTGATTGCTTTTTATGGATGCAGGCAAATTATCAATAGCCTTATTCATGTCAGTTTCCATCAAATCCAACAAGGAAATGTCCTCAAACGGAGAAATTAGTATAGATTCTTCTGCGCGGATATAAGTATCCAACAAAAAACGCATATCGGCTTCATAAACTTTTAAATCGATAGTTTCGTTACTTGCTATACGAATAACTTCACGCACATTTAAATAAAAATCCAAACGTTCTTTAAAGTGTTTGATTGATTTTTCATTGTATCCTGCCAGCTCAAAATCGGTGGTCATATTAGTATAAGCCCTAATGTACTCTACAATGGCTTTGTACAAAGCCATCCTTTTATATTCGTTGGCTTTTAAATCTTGCTCTTTTTCGGTATTACCGCAGAAATATTGAATAAAGTTTAAATCTCCTTTAGGGGATGGAACATTTTCGCACAATGCTTCAAGTGTTTCCAGAGCAATTTCTAAGCGGTCAGATGCTACTTTTAATCGGTCTTTTAATTGTATAGAAACATCTTCTTTTGTAAATCCTTCGCTTTCTAACTCAGATGTATAAACATCAATAGCATCTGTAACATTACCAAATAATTCCATATAATCTACAATGTAGCCGTAATCTTTGTCATCGGTATCTAAGCGATTAACCCTACAAATAGCTTGGAACAAAGTATGATCCTGCATTTTTTTGTCAATGTAAATATAACTGCAAGGTGGGGCATCAAAACCAGTCAACAATTTTGAGACTACAATAAGCAGTTTCATTCTTGCAGGTTGCTTGCGAAATAATTCTTTAACATCGCTTTCGTATGTTTCTGTTTTAGATTTATTGCCTTTGGGGCTTACATCTTTTAGCAGTTCCATATAAACTTTGTAGATGAATTCTTTATCAGTATCTGTTTGTGCACCTGTATCTTCCAGCGACATTTCACTTATATTCGGATTGTATGAAGTGACAATGGCGCATTTTCCTTTAAATTCATTATTCTGAAAAAGAGAATAATATTTCGTGGCTTCGTAAATGCTTCCTGCTACTAAAATAGCATTCCCTGACTGACTTGCTAAACGAGGTTTGGTACTAAAATCAACCACAATATCGGCGACTATTTTTTCCATTCGTCCTTTAGAACTTAACACATTTTGCATTGTGCCCCATTTTTTTTTCAGCTCATTACGCTGAAAATCATTTAGACCTCTTGTTTTAGCATCAAACCATTGATCTACTTTTGTTTGTGAGGTCAAATTTTGCTCAATGCTCCTTCCTTCATACATTAAATCTTTTACCACGCCGTCATCTACAGCCTCATTAAATTTATAGGTGTGGATATAGCGTCCAAAAACATCCATCGTCGTTTTTTTATCTACTTTCAACAATGGCGTTCCAGTAAAACCAATGAATACTGCAGTGTTTAAAATAGCTTTCATTGCATCATTTAGCTTACCGCTTTGTGTTCGGTGACATTCATCTACAAATACAAATATTTCCCCTTGTGTTTGTATAGGATTTTCTTTTAATTCTTTTATAAATGAATCAAAATCTCCATCACCCTTGTTGCCAAATTTGTGTATTAAAGAGCAAATTAAACGCGGTTTGGGAGCCTGTAAATATTGCATCATTTCTTTGCCTGATTTAGTTTTGGCGATATCGCTTTCACCTACATCATTAAAGACCCGTTCAATCTGATCATCTAGTTCTGTGCGGTCGGTTAAAATGACAATACGCGAATTTGGTATATTTTCCAAAATCCATTTACCCAGCATTACCATCATGAGCGATTTGCCTGAACCTTGTGTATGCCATATAATACCACCTTCTCTGCGTTTTACAAAATTCTGTGCTTCTTTCAAAGCGAAATATTGATGAGGCCGAGGTAATTTTTTTACACCTGCATCGTAAATGACTCCATTGTAAAGTAAATCTATAACACGGGATTTTTCACAAAGCTTTAATATATATTTGTCCAGTTTATATCCCTCATTATCATGCTCATCCTCTTTCCAACTTAAATAGTATTTTTCGGGTGTTTCAATTGTTCCGTATCGCAGACCTTGTGTGTTGTTTCCAGCCAAAATAACTTGGATAGTAGTGAAGAATCCCTGCGAAAAAATTTCCTTCTGATTGGATATATTCTGGCGAATACTTTCAGCTAAATCTACTGTTCCTCGCTTTAGTTCTAAAATACCGATAGCAATACCGTTGATGTACAAAACAATGTCAGGTCGGCGGTTGTGCTGTTTGTTATTCAACGTAACTTCTTCGGCAATTGCAAATTCATTTTGTTGCCAGTTCTTCCAATCGATTACGAAAAGGGTTTCAAATTGCTCGCCTAATTCAGGCCTTGCTTTCACGCCATATCGTAATAGATTATACATTTTTTGATTACGGTCGTACAAATTGCCTCCATTTGAATTTGCCAAATGACACACCTCGTTAATTGCTTTTTCAACCAGTATTTCTGTGTAACCTTGCTTCCGTAAAAAGCGATGTAAGTATTCAGTTTCGACATTGCTGTTATTGGTTCTGTCTTCCCAATTGCCATAATATTCATAACTCAATTGATTTTGAAACAATTGGACTATACGATTCTGTGTTATTCGTTCAATAGGGTTAATCATACCAGTTCTTCTTTAGCAATTAATTACACTTTATTTGTTTCTTATCTCTTACTATATCATTTCTTCTCCTTCATTACCTTTATTAATTTTATATTATTATTTGAATTAAGATAATGTTTTTTTTTGGCGTCAGGCAAGTAGTCACTTAGATAGATTTATCACTATATGAGATAAATATAAATTGCAAAGTAATTTTAAAATTTTCATAAGCAATTCTACCTTGTTATAATAAGATTTGACTATAGTTCATGTGCTTAAGAGAATTCTATCTTTGGTCTTTGCCTTCTATAATAGTCTTACTCTTCCAGTAAGTAATTCTTGCATCATTCCTTGTTTAATTTGACGTGCTTTGTTTAATTTTTTTTCTAAGGCATCAATTTCTGCATCCATATCCGATAAAATTGTGGCTATGCGGGTTTGTTCGGTGAGTGTTGGAAATTCAAAATTTAAATTTGACAGTTCACTTCCGTATAAATGATAAACCGTAGAGCCACTAACAAATTTTAAAACCTCTTCTTTATTATTACTGATGAAATATGAAAAATATAATCCATCGATTTCCATAAAGAATCTTATAATTAAAATGTCACCCCCTAAAATAACTCCATCTTTTTTAATACAGCTTGCTGTAGCAAGTCCTCTTGGTGTCACATCAGAAGTAGGCATTAAAACATCATTATGTTTTGACATAATAGCATTAATATTCGAATTAGTTCGACTAAAAACATCCCCGATCAATTCTTTGTATCTTGTAAACAACTCTCCATAATGAATACATTCATATTCAAAACTGTTATCTAACTCTGATTTAGGCAAACCTTTTCCTTTGAGAAATTGCGCAACCTCACCTAGCTTCTTTACTTCCCAATTTTCTTTAGGCGTTAGTAATTCCTGCATTGCGCCCTGTTTAATAAGACGTTTTTTTGCAATTATTTTTTCTAAACTTTCTACCCATGCATCACAATCACTTAATACTTCAGCTATTGCTTCTTGCTCGGGGAGTGGTGGACATACAAAATTAAAATTGACAAAATCTTTCTGATAAAGATGTATTATCGTAGAACCAGCTGTAATTTTTAATAGAAAATCATCAAAATAAAATGACATTAATATATAATAGAAAAATCTATTATTGATATTATTAGATTTAGGTCTGACTACAAAGACCCCACTATTTAAAGTTGTTGGTTTAGGCAGAAAATCTATGAAAGCTATTTTTCCGATAGTACCATCTTTTGTAACAAGTACATCATTTTTTTTTAATTGAATATTTCTATCTTGGTCAAATCGCATTTTTTCTACAAAAACACAATTGTCCCAATCTATATATCCGTTCTTAAAATCAGTTCCTGTTACTAATCCATAATCTCCATCATTAAGATACTCAGCTGTTGTAAGTCCTTGCCAGCCTATTCTCGCTTTTAAAGTGAAGTTTGCCTCTAAGTTTAACAACTCCCAATCTTCTGGAAGTAATCCCATTGTTTGCCTTTTTAAATCTTCCTTTACCATACTAATCCCATTTTTTGTAGGTGCTCTAGTACCTTGGCTTCAGATTGTGTCAATTCAATTTGTGAGGTCGCTAATGTGGTTTCATACCGTTCTGCTAGACTATTGATACGTTGGGTTAATCCTTGGCTAATCTTATTTTGTTCCTGTTGCATGGTACCCAATAAATAAGTTTTCCATTTGTGATGAATCACAGTGTTTTTAATTTCGTTTTCAGTAAGGGCTGGATATTTTTTGATGACTTTATCTTCCAGATTGTCTTTTGCAATTTTAATCAGTTTTCCAATTCCGGCTAAAGCTTCCTGCGATTCTATATAATTCTTAATGTAGTTTAGTTCTTCTTTTGGTGCATGGATAGCTTTTCGTTCTTTGTAAAGATTTTTTACATTTTTTAAGTTAATTTTATCCAGTTCTCCAAAGATGCTATCTTCTTCCATGTTCTCTTCTTCAATTTCATTCAAAGCTTCCTGCGTCAGGGTATATTGGTTTTCTAAATCAGCAAGTGAGTTATTTAGTTCTTTAAAATAAACTTCAATTATTAATTCTGGTGAAATCAACCTACCTTCTATGCCAGCCAATCCAATTATTTCTTTATCTTTTCCCGGTTTTCCGTCTTTATCTTTTTTACCTTTTATTACACGACGTGTCCATTCATTTCCGGCTTTCCAACCGTCCATAGATACAGAATAGACATCATCCTGCATAGTTTCTTGCCAATACATCATCAGGTATTGGTACAAATCGTAAGCTTGTACCAAAGCATTGCTTTCAAAAGCCTGCAACAAACTTTCGCTCATTTTGCCAATCAGCTCTTTACCATTACAATGTTTATCTAATTGTTCCCAAGCTTTAATTTGGTGATTTAGCCACTTATTATAAGTGATATCTAAAGTAGTATTAAATGCCTTAAATTCTTCGTGGCCAAAAATGGTTGTTTTAATATTTGCTGATGCCACGTTGAGCATTACATAGCCATCACGTAAGTGGGAAAATAATATGTTTTTCAAATTCGGATAAGCTTTCCAATAGGTTTGCATCGCTTCCAAATCCCGCACTGGAATTCCACCTTTTAAATGTGCCAATAAATCCTGAATGTCTTCATTTTCCTGCGTGTCAATATATCGCGGAATGTTGAGGTTGTAATCGTTTTTTTTATCTGCAATTTCGCTCATAGGTACCATACGGCTGTACTTTGGTACTTCTATCATTTGAGTAAATACATCTGTAATTTTCCGCAAATCCTGCTCACGCAGTCTGTTCTTGTTGCCGTCTTTGATAAATCCTTTGCTCGCATCCATCATAAAAATACCTTTACGATGTGCGGAGTTTTCTTTATCCAACACAATGATACAAGCTGGAATACCGGTGCCGTAAAATAAGTTGGCAGGAAGACCAATGATACCTTTAATAAAACCTTTCTTTAAGATATTCTTACGGATTTCACCTTCGGCATTTCCCCGAAACAAAACACCGTGCGGTAAAACCACAGCTGCTTTTCCATTAGCTTTCAAAGATTGTACTATGTGTAATAAAAAAGCATAATCACCATTCTTTTCGGGAGGTACACCGAGCTCGAAACGATTGTATTCATCACTTTCAATATTTACACCATTGCTCCAACTTTTTAAGGAAAACGGAGGATTAGCTACGACGTAGTCGAAACGCTTTAGACTGCCATCCGCTTCTTTGTAGGCAGGTCTGCTTAGTGTATTGTCAGCAACTATTTCGGCGGTTTCAGCGCCGTGAAGTATCATATTCATTGTCGCCAGATTGGCAGTAGTCGTTTCCTTTTCTTGTCCATATAAAGTAATCGATTTCCCCGCTTCATTTGCAACTTTCAATAACAATGAACCCGATCCGCACGTTGGATCATATGCAGTAGTTTGAGTAGTAGCATTTTTAAAGTTAATACCAATGACTTTCGCTAAAATACGGGAAACTTCGGCAGGGGTGTAAAATTGTCCTTTACTTTTACCGCTTTCCGTAGCAAAATGGCGCATCAAATATTCATAAGCATCTCCTAGAATATCGTCTCCTTCGGCAGAATTTTTGGAAAAATCTAAACTATTGTCATTAAAAATACGAACTAAGTTGGAAACAGTTTCTACCAAATCTTTTCCTTTGCCAAGTTTGGTTTCATCGTTAAAATCGGGAAAATCATTTAAGCCATTAGATTCTTTTATTTTATTTAGGACTTCTTTGTTGATGCGGTCTCCAATTTCAGGATTCCCAATTAAATTAACCATATCATCAAAAGATGCACCTTGTGGTATTTCAATTGCAAAATCATGATCTTTCTTTGATTTATCAGAAATATATTTTACAAATAACATTGTGAGTACATAATCTTTATATTGGGATGCATCCATCCCGCCACGTAATTCATCACAACTCGCCCATAATGAACGATATAATTCGGTTTTTTTGATTGCCATTAAGTCTCTTATAATTTGCTGAAAAGTATTGAATTTATTTGATTTTTCAATAAAAAGCTAGCTAAAAACAATGTTCTTTTTAAAAATCTCTTCTTATTTTTTCTTTTCTTCCTTCGTTTAAACTGTTTAAGTCATAATCAATGAATTTTCAGGGCGCAATAAGATTATGGTTGAATTTGTATTTTACTTTTCTGCCAAAGGGAATTTTAATTATTCCGAGAAGAAATCAAATAACATTTTTTTGGAAAGTTTTGCATAATAAAATTAGTATGTTAGTATTGTTATAAATTCTTTTATGATTTATTTATTTAATATGTTCAGCCGTAAAACTTTCTGCAATAACGTACGGCTGTTTCAGATAAAAATCGTTTGGACTCACATCTTCGTTTCCGAATATCAAAATTTTACTTTTTTGCTTGTGTGCGAAGCGTTTGTCTTCTCCAGTTACTTCATAAGTAACTTTAAATGTAAGGTTGTGTTTTGCACAAACTTCTTTGATAGGCTTGCCTATCAACTTGGGTATATTTATATTTTTTTTGTTGAAAAGCTTATAATGCTCTTCACTATTCCATAAAATGTCTGTGACAGTGATCCAATTTCCGGTCTCTCTTTCAAGTATCATAGAAATATCAGCAATAAATTGATTAATATCTTTAGGTACTCCAATTATTTCGCATTCAAGTTCATTATGATTGTAGAGAAGTAATGCTGGATGTTTATCTAAAATTTTTAATTTAGTATATGGCACGAGGACATTCCAAAAGAAACCATGATATTTTTCAGTGTTTCTGCAAGTTATTTTCCACTCTTCGTATTCAATTGGAATATCATAACTGTTTTGATTAATTGAAAAAATCATCTCCACGGTATTATCTGATGTTTTAAAATTGAATAATTCAAGTTTCAAATCATAATTTTGATAAAAATCATCGGTTTGTGTTCTTTTAATTAAATCTTCTATCATGGAGCCTTTAGTTATAATTATTATATCAAGATCGGTATATGTAAATTATTTAGTAACCTGTTAAAAATAATTTCGTTTCTATCCATCTCAAATGAACTTTAAAAAAAACTATTTAACTGTGCTGAGTAATGTAATAATATCATTTACGTTATGAGAAGAAATATAATCTAATATATAATTTTCTACTTCTTTTTTGAGCTCTGTAGAAGTTGAAAAAGTGTTGAGATAGAAATCTTCATTTTCATCTTCAATATGAATAATTTCAGTATAGCCTTTACTAATTAATGTCCCTTTTAGTTTTAATACTTTAAGCTCACTTTCTCGATCAATTTCTTTCTTTACTCTCAGCTTTATAGTTTTATTCATGGTAATTTATTTTATAATTTATGCAAATATTTGACAACAAAAAAGAGACTCGAAAGTCTCTTTTTGGAATTAATATATCTTTTATAAAAGCTTAATTTGCTTTTAGCAATTTTTCCAAATATTCGACTTTGTCTTTTTCGGCTTGAACCAAACGTTCGTAAAGTTTGATCTGTTGTTCGTGAGATTCAATTAATTTATCCAATGGGTTAAAAGTACATGTATTATTGTTTCCAAAATTAGCACCTTGACTATTACTGAAATCATTTTCGGTGAAAGTATTAAAGTAATTAAACACACCCTCCTCTGTAAAGTTCTTAATTGCTTCAACAGTTACTCCTAAAGCCTTTGCTACTTCGATTAGTTTTTCTTCCTCAATTGTCTCGCTGTTTTCCATTATAGAAATAGCCTGCTGGTTTGTTCCCATAGCCTGTGCTAATGCTTCCTGTTTCATGTCTTTTAGTTCACGAATACGACTGATTTTTCGTCCTATGTGATTTGGTTTTGTTACTGTACTCATAGCTCAAAGATAATAATTAAGAATAAAAAAGTAAGTCTCCTGTATGATATAGAAAAAGTCTTGTACGGTACAATACAAATTGATACCGTACAGTACGACTAATCACTTACTTGCCTGTGTGTTAAACAAAAATACAATTTTTCACACAAGTATTAACTAAAAATTTAAAATTATGAATGCAATTGAATTTTCACAGCAAAAAGAATTACTTGAAGTAATTACAGGGCACATTAAAACATCTGCTATTTATTGTTTTGGCAGGCATGCAAACAATTACAGTTCGAGCAGGATACTTAATCCTGACAAAGGAGTACAGAAAGAGCATATTCATTTATACCTCTTAGTCTTTGTTTATGAAACTATAGAAAACTCTGCCAGTGACATAAGTGATAAGATAAAAACAAAGACTGAAGGTTGTATGACCGCTACTGTTCTTATACACCGTGTACAAAGCCTTAAAAATCTCTGCCAAGACCAGCAGTTTTTCTTTTGGCAGATTATGCAGAAAGGGGAGCTGTTGTTTCAGGACATTAATAAACCTCCGTATTTAAATATTTCCGAAACCCCAAAAAGAAATTTAAAATCCGCATCAAATTATGCAGGACAAAGGAGCAATGTTATTGTTACAATCTGGAACTGGGTATACAATGATGATGATGTTTCGAGTTCGGATGAAGTAAAAATGTCCGCCCTTCATCAAATAGTGGAGCAGAGTTGCCTCGCGTTAATCCGTGTCTTTACGGGTTACACTCCCAACCATTTTGCATTAGAGTACCTGTTTATGCTCTGCGAATACTTTACCAGTATAACTGCAGATTTCTTTCCACGCCAGACCAAGGAAGAAAAGTCCGTATTCAATTTGCTTAAGCAACAGCCCAATACCCTGCGTTTCAGCAAATGTAACGACGTTGATTATATACTTTATCAGTTGCTCGAAGAAAGATGCGGGAAATTTAGAAGGAAGGCTGATATCATGATTCAAAATGAAATCGAAAGACTGAATGAAGCTGAAAATGAAACTGAGAAAACAAATAATTAGCAATTATGGAAACAAATAAAACCAAAAGGGCAGATGATTTTATAAAAGAACTCAAAGACAGTTTCTTTTTCAGAACCCTGACCCCTCAGAAAAGCAAAGAAAGTATTTATCATGCTGATCTAAAATTTAAACGCTACACGCATTTGATTTTCACTGTACAGGATCTCCTTAAAATAGCCCTTCATACGCTTGAGAATTCTGGTCTTGAGAACTCAAGCCAGATCGAGGATCCCACTTTCCATCTTACAAGTGTTTTAGAAATTGCTATACAGCTCCTGCCATGCAGTGAAGCGGAAGGACTTGATAAACTCCATACGTTGTATTTGGAGATTTTGAATGATCATGAAAGTAGAAATGAGCAAGCGGATAATGAACCTAAATTATGAAATTATGAAAAAGAATAATATATCCTTTGGAATTAATCCTTGGTCAGGGTATGAGACAGCAAACCCATTTTATGCTCTTGAAGCCTTTTTTGACTTTGCGCACCTTGATTACCATAAAAATATTTTAAGTGAAGCAGTAATTCATAGCCACAGAAGAAAAATCTATAAACAGGATAACCCCTGCGAGGTTTTTGTTTTCTATTCTACAATCTGCTCTTTTCTGAGGGTCTGTTACTGCCTTAAAATTAAAAGTAAGAAATGGAAAGTGAAAGAGTCAGCCCGTAGTGAGGACGTATTTCATCTCTCTTCGCTGACAAAGCAGGAATTTGACAATCCTTTTGTTGTATTTCAAAAAGCATTTTCTGAGAACACTCTGGAAGAATTTGAATTCTTCATATGGGAAGTCACTCAGCTTTCATTGTCTCCGCACGAAGAAGAATTTGATTATGACCTTATGACTCCCTATGTCTATTTAATCAAAATGCTTGATGCAGGAGAGCTTATGCGTGAGAGAGGCGTTGAAAAGATTAAAAAAGAAGCACTGCCAGAGAAATAGGATTGCGTTAACGCAATCCTGTATCAGCACGCTCTCAACTTTAATAACAATAATTTTTTAATATGAAAAAAAATAAAAACTTTAAGAAAGAAAAAACACTTGTAAAATCAGCAGAACAGGCAAAGACAGCACTGGACATACTTTTTCAGAATCCAAAAAAGAATCTGGAAAGCGGGATTTCAGAACTTCTCGAAAAGTTGAAAAATCCCAAGCTAGATTTGTTACTGGACAAATATCCCGACCTTTTGCAGGAATACGATTTGGAAGAATTGCTTTCAGGTGATCTTGCAATCGCTGATGCAGAAGTGCAGGACATCAAGACGGCAGGACTGCTGTCTTGCCTGCAACTGCTTATACATTTTTGTTATGAACTGAAAGAAAATCCAAGTCCAAAAGATAAGCGGTTTGACAGTCTCAGGTATATTTTAAAATCAATTAATTGCTCACAATTTGTGCATGACCTGCTCTTTGTTGTTATAACAGTAGTTGGAATTGACTATTATCAAAAGTTTCAACAGAGAATTCAAAACTTGGATTTTGATTTAAAAAATGCATTAGAACTGGAAAGCGACCCTGAACTCGAACAGCACATTGACCTTATGACATGGTTTGCACTGGTAAGGCTGTTTTTAGAATCTGTGTATATTTATTTTAACAGTCCTGATAAAAACTATAAAAACTCCACATGATGAAATTTAAAGAAGTCCGCTAGTTAAATGATTAATTGATTTAAAAATAAAGATTATGGAAAATGATATAATCAAATTAAGTGAGTTTATAGAAAACCCAAAGCAGTATTTTGTGCTTCTCAAGCCAGCTGTAGAAACCAGAAATGATTTGCACAATATTGAAATAAGTGTGGAAGGATATAGAGACCTGTTCTGTATGATATTGGATCTGCTTAAAACAGCAAAATTTGCTCTGGACGGTATTGAAGTGAGTATAGAGAGTAATATACATACTGAGAGATATGTAGGAAGCCTGCTTAGAATAATTGAGATGCTGATCCCATTGGAAGAAGCGGAACTGCTTGACAAGCTTTATCAAATACATTTAGATGAAAGCAAAAACAACGTTTCAAAATAACTTGTTTCCATTTATAATTTTAATAAAACGCCGACTTCGGAGGCGTTTTCTAGCCCCGCAGGGCAAGTTGTTTTGAGATGCTGAATTTATTTCAAGCATCTCAAAACACAACTTGCCGTGTTCTGATGAACACAATATTAGACATGTTTTAATGAAAGGGCTTGATGCCCTTTTTTTGTTGTAATCTTTATAAGTTATTATGGCTATGCAAACAATGGATTGCCAGATTATTAATATACAATGTGATTATATAAAATGTAATCTATCAAATTCTTCTATTGTTTTATAGTCTAAAAATGTATGCCTTCTTTCTTTATTATACCAATTTTCAATATATTCATATACATCGGCTCTCATCTGCTTCCTGGTTAGGAGTTTATTCCCGTTAATTAATTCTCTTTTAAAAGAGCTGAAAAAACTTTCACAAACGGCATTGTCATTATGATTTTGCCTACGACTCATACTACGTATTACACACTTATAAGAATCTAGTGTACTAGCGAAAATTTTATTAGCATATTGAACACCTCTATCGGAATGAAAGATTAAATCTTTAGCAATTTTCCTGTTCTTAACTGCCATTTTCCAAGCGGGTAAAATTGTTGCTTTGGTACTCATTTTGGTGCTTAAAATCCATCCTATTATTTTTCTATCAAATAAATCCATAACAACGGTAAGATATAAAAAGCCTTTTGTTGTTTGTATATATGTTATGTCTGAGACCCAAGCTTTAGCAGGCTCACTGACTGTGAATTCTCTATTTAAAACATTTGAAACTACATAGTGATTATGATGTGAATCAGTTGTTACCTTAAACTTTCTTTTAACTTTTCTGCGCAATCCCAACATTCTCATGTACTTTTTTACTGATGAGTTTTTTATTTTAAACCCTCTGCTTTGTAGCTCTTTTGTTATTTTGGTGCATCCATATTCTCGTTTAAATTCATAATATATGGATGTAATTTCTTGTTTTAATAGAATTATTCGAGCTTCTGAATTAGTAAGTTCTTGTTTTTTTGTTCTATAATATGTGGTTTCTGAGACGTTTAATACAGTTAACATTTTTGCAATTGAAAATTTATATTTATTTTCTTCGATAAAGTTTTTAGTCATTATTTTCCCTTGAGAAACATATTTGGTTCCTTTACTTAAAATCTCGAGTGTAATTTTTGAATTTTTAATTTTCTTTTCAAGGTCAGTGATTATGGCTTTTTCAGGAGTCAATTTAGGGTAACCCCGTCCACAAAAACTTCCTGTTCCAAATTTTTCAAAGTCTTGTCGCCATTTATACAAGGTATCTGGAGTTATCCCTAGCTCCCTTGCAAGGCTTGCAGTTTGCCTATTGCCTCGCTTAAAACTTAATTTAACTGCATTTTCTTTAAAATTACGTTCGTATTTTTTCATAGTCTGAAGTTTGGTAATTTATAGCGGAATATCTTTTAATGAAGATTTTCAATATATTCAGATATTTTTTCTTCCATTTGTTTTTTAGTCAGAAGAACCTTTAAATCAGTTAATTCAAATTTGAGGGAAATAAAAAAGTTTTTAGCCACAGCATTATCTAAATGATTCTGTGTCCTGCTCATACTTCGTGTAATATTTTTATATGTGTTTAATTTACGGGTAAATATCTTATTAGCGTATTGAGGGGATCTATCGGAATGAAATACTAATTCCTTTTTTGTTTTACGATTTTGAATAGCCATTTCCCAAGTAGGCAAAGAAGTTTCCTTTATTGTCAACCCTTCACTCAAATTCCATCCAACAATTTTTCTGTCAAATAAATCCATAATAATAGTTAGGAATAAGAGTCCCTCCACTGTTTCTAAGCTTGTTATGTCCGATATCCAAATTTGAGAAGGCTCGTCAGCTTTAAACTGTCGATTTAGAACATTAGGAAAGATACAAGGATTATGGGGAATAAATGATGAACCAGTTGTTTTATGTCTGCTACTAAGCTTACTTACAAGACCGAGTTTTTTCATATGAAGAGATACCGAACACTCTTTTAATTTAAAACCTCGACTTTGTAATTCTGCAGTAATTTTTCCACTGCCATACAGCCCTTTATATTCATAAAATATGGAAGTAATTTCTTTCTCTATTAAAGTTGTTTGAAGTTGTTTGGGAGAAAGTAATTTATCTCTCCATCTATAATATGTAAATTCTTTTATGCCTAAAACTTTACACATTTTCCAAAGCGGATATTTATTTAAATTGTTTTTAATAAAATGAAAAATCATTGGTTTCCCTTCAGGGATATATTTGCTTGCGCTCTTAAAAATTTCAATTTGAAGTTCTAATTCTTTAAGCTTTCTTTTAAGTTCAGAAGATCTTTTTTGTTCGGGGGTTCTAAAATATCCACGCCCGCAGAAACTTTCTGTTCCGTATTTTTGAAGTTCAGCTTGCCATCTGTAGATGTTTGTGGTAGCTATGCCCAGTTCTGTAGCCACCTTAATAGGATTTCTTTCAAGTGCCATTTGTACTGCATTTAGTATGAAATCGCGATCGTAAATTTTACGTTTTTCCATTTCTTAAATTTCAAATTCTATACTTATGTGAATTTAAGAAATATAATGGCATTGAGTTATAAATAATAAAAGATAATATTAGCTAAGTATTTCATTATATGTGTATTAAAAATTAACTCGATTAGAGTTCAAACTTAAAGTGGTAACCTGTGCATACAATTATTTATGCATGCAGGTAGAAAAGTCCTAAGATATTCAAGCAATCAAGCAATAAGGCAATCAGGTATTCAAGTGCTCAAGTAAGTAGGTAAGGATGTATGCAGGTTGGCATTCCTGCCTGCAAGCCTGCAAGCAGTCACGCAATCAAGCGTGCATGTATACATAAAGGTCAGCAGGTGCCAAGCCAGTCCAGCAGTGCCTTAAAAAAAATATTTTTCCAAAAGAAAACAGAAAAAATGAAAAAAGAAAAAGAAAGCAATCCCAAAGGACGGGATTCAGACAGGCCAAAAGGAATCGGAATAAGTCCCGAAGGGTGTCTTGAGAGGAACGAGCAAGGCATTATGCCGAAGTCTTTTTGCCAGACTGTTAAGCCCGTCATACCTTCGGTTTCTTTTTATTATTTCTTTGGATAATTATAAATAAAAAGAATTCCAATATTAAAGGTCTAAGACTGGGCTAAGAACAAATAAGCCAAATGCTTCCAACTGCTTCCAAACACTTCCAAATTGGATTGTAACTCTGAGTATATTTTATATTGGTTTAAAGAAATTGAAATAAGAAGTTATGGAAAATGAAGAAAAAAAGAATCGGAATAAAGGAGGAAGACATTCCAAAATAGATCCCGCCGTCCACCGCTATTCCATCAGTCTTACTGCAGAAGAAAATGCCCGCTTCCTGACTCTTTTTGAAACCTCAGGGATGCATGTAATGGCACACTTTATTACAGCGTGTGTTTTTCAAAAAGGAATAAAAACAGTTAAGATTGATAAAGCGACAATGGATTATTATATGCGGCTGACCTCATTTTACAGCCAGTTTAGGGCTGTCGGGGTAAATTACAATCAGGTTGTAAAGATTTTATATCAAAAATTTTCCGAAAGGAAAGCTTCGGCATATCTGTACAAACTCGAAAAGCAGACAATAGAACTCGTTGTTTTATCTAAAAAGATAATACAGCTTATAGAGGAATTTGAAGAAAAGCACATTAAAAAGCCTTGACATAACAGCGAAATTTCAAGAAATATAATTCTACAGACGTGTTTAATTCGCGTCTAATGTATGAAACATGATTTTCAGTGTGTCATATATAAAGAATTGATAAGATACATTGGTAAAATTTTATTAATTGCTGTTTATCGAAAAAACACCTTTCGGTTATGTTCTAGCCAAGCTTTAATTATTGAAATTGCTGTAAGCCTGCAATTTTCGTTTTCGATATTATGCCTTTAAAAGACAAAGAGTACCAGTGGCACTATAAACGTCATAGCTTCAAACATGCATAATTATATTTATTAAAATAAATATAATTAGGTGTAATTAGGAAGGATCGTGCAAGCGGTCTTTTACAGTTTAGAGCAGGAGGTGCACGATGAGAAATGAAAGAACGGATAAAAGAAAAACCACTATAGGCAGGGAGTTAGTAGAGCCACATGCTGAGAGCACAAATATAATGCTCGAACAAAGAGAGAGCGTTTCTGGTAATGAGAAAGGAAAAACCGTAAAGAATCAGCAAAAATTAACTATTGAAGAATTAAGAAGTTGTAAAGGTTTTGAAACAATATCCGAAGCGGAAGGACAGGAGATAATTGAAAGCCTGTTTCAATTGGCAGTAATAGTTTATAATTTTTAAGACTAAGAATATGAGTATTGAAAATTTCAAAAAATTTCAAAAAGAAAAACTAACTCAAAAAGATGAGGTAAAAGAAATTTGGGGTTACACTAGGGTAAGCTCAAAACTACAGTTAGTAAATAATAGTCTGGAGGAACAGCGCAGTGAAATAGTTCAGTTCGCATCTAGGAACGGCTATACACTTAAGAACATACTTGGAGGTACTTATGAAAGCGCCTCGGGAGATTTCACAAGAAAAGAGTTTACAAAACTATTGGAAGAAGTTAAAAGCTCAAAGCAGAAACCTTTCGCAATTGCCATTAAATTTATCAGCAGGTTCTCCAGAACAGGAGGCAACGCTATCACTATTGTGCACGAACTAGTTGATAAGCTGGGTGTTCATCTAATCGAGACATCATCAGGACTATGCACCAATGATGAATACAGTAAACTGGATATTTACAGCAAGCTCTTGGATGCCAGAAGGGAAAACATGGACAGATTAGAAAAAACAATTCCTGGCATGAAAGCACTGCTAAGGTCAGGGAACTGGCTTGGCAAAGCTCCCAGAGGCTATACAATGCGGGGGAGAAAAGTAGGTGACTATGCCTTAATGCAGGACACGCAGTCTATTACAATCAATCAGGAAGGAGAGATTTTAAAAAAGGCATGGAAATGGAAACTTGCAGGGGAAAGAGATTATGTGATCAGACAGAAACTTGAAAAACTGGATTTGATTATTTCAAAGCAGGGGATTAGCTCTATGTGGCGCAACCCTTTTTATTGCGGGATCTTAGTTAATGCATTAATTGAAGAACCAGTGAAAGGAAACTGGGCGGGATTAGTTAGTGAAGAAGATTTCCTGAAAGTTGATAATATGCTTTCGGAAAACAACGTAATCACTGTTAAAGAATATTGTAAAACTAAAGTCAATGAGTTTAGACCCCTTACAGGATTTTTAAGATGCGAGTGCGGATGCCTGCTGACAAGTTATGAGGTTAGAAAAAAGAAAGCACATTATTATAAATGTCAAAAGTGTAAAAATGCCAGTTTTAATGCTCTGACCACTCAAAAATCAAAAATGGAAGGTTTGAATGATTCTTTTGAAAGATTATTGTCAAGGTATACATTAAATTCAAAATTTGTAGAGCCTTTTAAAATACAGTTAAATAAATTCTTTGATGCTGTGAACGCAGAGGCTAAAGAGGAAACGAAAAGCTTACTTCTAAAGAAAAAAGAGATTGAAACTAAAATTGAGAATTTGGATAAACGCTATTTTGAGAATACAAATTTTGGAGATGATAAATACAATAGATATGCGCTTCAGTTTGAGACCGAATTAAAGATGATTGAAAGCCAGATATACTCCAATGCCAAAAAAATATCTAACCACAACAGACATATCGATAAGGTGATAGAAAAAGTCTCTAACATCAGTAAATACTGGAGAGAGGGAGATATAGAGAGTAAAATAAAAATTCAAAACTTGGTATTTCCTGAGGGATTGTCAATTAGGGCTGAAAACAGGCAATATCTAACCAATAAGGTTAACCTTGTTTTTAGGTTAGTGTCAACATTTACAGGGCTTGATGCAGGTAATAAAAAACAAAAAACCCATCAAAATTTTGATGGGTTATTCTCTGTAGCGGGAACAGGACTCTAACCTAGTTCTGTCTAAACAAGCTCTTAAACTGATACAAGATTCTTTCGAGTAATCGTAAATCTTCGGTAACAATTTCGGCACTACCTTTCATTTCTTGTTGAAAAGGGATTTTCTTATTATACGATGTTTCTAATCCCTGAGGAAGCGATACATCCAACAATAGATTCCCATCTTTATCTGGAATAAGTGAAATATTTTCGACCTTACCTCTGATTACACCAAACTCTCTGTCTGGAAAATTAAATAATCTGATATTAACTTTTTGTCCTAATTTAATTTTCCCTGAATTCTGAGCCTTTGCTTTGGCTTTGCCAATATATCCTTTTTCAGTATCCGGAATAATAGAAAAAACATTCTCTCCTGAAGTAATAGTCTGATTTTCTGTCCAAACTTGCAAAAAAGTAACAACACCAGGAATTGATGATCTTAATGTATAAGCTAATTCCCAATCTTTGATTCCTTTTTTTAACTGATAAAAAGATTGCATTAAGTTCCGTTCTAAATTCACTTCCTCTTTCGTTCCGCTTATTTTAGTACCCTGACTTGATCTGGAGTTTTCTATAAGAGACGATTTTAACTGCGATATTGAAGAAAGTAAGCCTTTATAATTTTTATCTGCCTGAAGGTAACTCAACTTTTTATTTTCCAAATCCTGAGTCGAAATAACGCCTTTTGCATACAAGGCCTCGAAACGATTAACATCATTTTTTTGGAGTTGTAATTCGCTTTCATTAATACTTTTTTGCTGCTGCAAAATAGCCAATCGCTCTTCAATCTGGGTATGCTCTGATTTTTGAGCATTATTTTCAACCTGAAAAGGCTGCAAACTTGCATTAAGTTTCCAAGCTGCATAATCTTTTTGAAATACTCCGTAAGCATTTTCCATCTCTCCAAACTGCATATTGTTTAGGGAAGCAAATGGAAATTCTTTATTCCTGTCGTTTATATTAAAATTGTCTACTGTATTTTTTAAAACAAAAACATCTTTATAATTAGCTGAATTTTCGATAATTGCAAGTGGCGTATTTTTGGACACTTTCGCTTTATCTTTTACTAAAATTGCTTCGATTCTACCAGTAGTTTTGGCTACTAATTTCTCAGGAGGAATAGAAGTTGTAATACTTATTTCTGTACCAACGACATCTGGATATTTAAGAAACCAGGAAACAAAAAACAGCATGCATATTATTGCAAAGATTAAAAC
>NZ_NCWQ01000014.1:0-53924 GCF_002156885.1 Flavobacterium sp. AJR
ACTTACATTACTTATATGGTTACCTTTTTTTATTACAATCTTAAATCTATGCAACCTCAATTATTTTATTCCCAAAATTTTAAATGGTCAGAACTAAACAGCAATCCGATACCGCTATAAGGATCTTTTTTTAAATCATAAAAATTAGTTACTCCATCTAAATCTTTATATAAACTAGCAATTATTGTACTAGGCTGGAAACCATCTATTGTATGGTTTATAATAGTATCGGCAAGACAAGTCAGTTCTTTTGTCGAGTTGGTTACGCCTATATTATTACCTGTTTCCCAGTCCCAAATTATCCAATCCCAGCTATGTTGTTTATGTACACAATCCATCCATAAATATGACAGATTTTTAATTTTTATCTTTCCTAATTCCTTTCCTTTCCAGTATTCAACACTTTCTATTATAGCTTGTATAGCGGAATCTGTTCCGTCATAAATAAAACCAGAATTCGAAATCTGAATAATCTTTATAGCATCTTTTATCTTAGTATCAATTGTTTTTAATTCCTTTTCATTTGGCTTTCTTAAAAAAGCAAATTCAATATCTTGTCGTTCAAAAAAAGCTCCATTAGATTTTTCAAGCATTTCTGACGGAATACATTTCGTGTTAGAATATTCGTCAAGAAATTCATCTTTCGGGTTAAAAGAGAAATTTTCATCTTCATAAAAACCCGCACAATATCGCTGCTCAATTTTTTTTAGCAGTTTATAACTCTCATAGTTAATATCCTCTTTTGCTTCATCCTCATTCGCAAACTTGCAAAAATAATCTGGCTGAAGAAACCAATACAAACACAATGCAGTTCCTTTATCACAATGTTTTTGTTTAATAATCCAATCAAAAGGCTCAATTCCATCATCATAATTCCAATGTTGCACAAACTGATGCAACTCGGCAGCAGTTAATTTCTTATAAGACATCTCGCCATTTACAGCTTTAAGAACCCGATTTTTACTTTTCTTATTAAACTCCATTTTTTCTCTTAGTAATAACTATTTTAATTATTTCAATCTCTTTACAAATTTAAAAACCTATCCTTACAAAAGCAGCAAGACAACACATAAAAAAACTCCTATAACAACAAGTCATTAAACTCATTGTTATAGAAGTCTTTAAATTATTAAAAGTCTTTTTATTTACTATCGCCCTTCTTAACAGATAAGACAGAAACATCATATCCTAGATTACGTAACACCTCTAATCCATCAAGAGGTTCCAACTTGTTTTTACCAGTCCATCCTTTTTGCAAACCAAATAAAATACATTCTCTAACATATTTAGGTCTATTCAGGTTCACAACTTCTTTTTCGTCAGTTAATGACTTAACAAGTGGAAATCCAAAATTTAAAGGAAGCCCAATTATCGGATCATCCCATGTCAGAAAATTAACTAATAATGGAGTTAGCTTATAATCCTTTAAAAATATTTTTATTGTCAATGTTCCTACCTGCGCAGGCAAATCGACCTTACCAGTCATTATATAGAGATAAACATTATCCTCGACAGTTATTTTTCTTAATTTCATGTATCTAAATTAAACCTTAGTAAAACTAAACCATCAAACCCATAAAATCAAAAAAACATATTAAATCCCTTTACAAACTATAATTCAGGTTTACGCTCCAGCGGTAATTAGCCTCCATTGCGCCATTAGATAAATTCTGGTTTATAGGAAGCATTCCGTTTACACCAACAGAAAATTTATCTTTCCCAACCTCAATACCAAATTTCCCAAACAAGATATCTCCAGCCGTATTTGGCAAATCCAAGCCATGTTGTTTGTTTGTAGCATAAACTTCGCCCGCAAAACCAAGCTGAGGAACTAATTGTACCGATGGTAAATCGAACAAATAAAAGAACGTTCCTGAGTAATTAAACTGGTTTCCGTATTGGTATTTTTGTTCATTTTCGGTTTTTATAACATAATTAAGCATTGTGTTTAAACCCAAATTTTTTCTCTTAATTACATATTCCGAAACCAGTAAATAATCCCAGCTTCCCGTTCCTAGTTGGAAACTCTTGTTTACACTCCCCACATTATTAGCTTCATTAAACTTTCCTGTTGGCATTTTTACACCACCACCAAGTTCTATTTTATGCGTAAAAACTGTGCTGTCCTTTTGCGTTTCAAACACCGTATAAAGTGCCATTACCGAAATATCTCCCAATCCCGAAATACTCTCGGTTCCGGTCGTTAATTCGCGATTATGAAAATGATACGGAACCAATGCCGAAATCTGGATTCTCTTAGCAACAGGAATACGTGCCCAAGCCTGAACCGTATTAAAGTTCTCATCAATCCAGGGAGAATTAGCAAAAATACCATCACGACTCGTATAACTCTGATTGAAATAACGTATCCCAACAAAATTTGTGTTTAACATCGAGCTAAAACCCATACTTCCGCCACTTGCCGAACAACCACAAGCATCGCAATCAAAGTCTTCCATCATTGCCAAACGCTGAAATGTAAAGCTCGAAATACTATCTTTTACCGTTGCAGCAAAAGTTAGATTACAAACTAGAACTAAACTTAAAACTATTATTTTTTTCATTGTATTTTATTTTTTTTAGGAGCTCCCGATAGCTATCGGGACCCGCTTTCCGTTACAAGCTTTTCTTAAAATCCCATTTTTCTATACGTTTACAAAGTTTCCGCTGGTCACTTTGTAAACCCAAGAAAAAATAAGGGCTTTTCTCAAAAAGGCTTTTCACTACAATCGGGGCTAAAACTTCTATTTTTATTATATTATTTAATCCTAACAGGTTTTTAAAACCTGTTAGGAGAATCTCAAAACTCCGAGAATCGCTTATCAGTCAAGAATTGATTATCGGTCAAGGTTTTCAAGAAAGCGATAATTTGCTTCTTATCCATTTCCGAAAGTTCGATTCCTAGTTTCCCATTTTGTCTCAAGATTGGGTCTAATGTTGCCGAAGCTTCAATGCCGCTGGCATAATGATTAAGAACCGCTTCTAGCGTTCCAAAACGTCCGTCGTGCATATAAGGAGCAGAAACGGCTACATTTCGCAAACTTTGCACTTTAAACTTATAATAATCGCTTGCTAACTCAGTCACTTTGTAACGTCCCACATCGTTTACTTTAGGATTTACTGCAAGACCATTATTACGGAATGAATCGTCGGTCATTAAATCGGTTGCGTGGCACGAAGCACATTTAGAATTAAACAAAGCATATCCAGCTAATTCATCGGCAGTAAGAGTTCCTCCAGATTCATTACGACGGTATTTATCAAAACGAGAATTAGATGATGTTGCCATTACCATAAATTGCGAAAGTGCTTTAAGCATATTCTCCGTAGTAATAGCCCCATCGGTAAAAGCTTGCCCAAACAAAGTTCGATACGTTTTATCGCCTCGCATCATTTCTAGAATAGCATTTAAATCGCCATTCATTTCGATATCGCTCGTTAGCGGAATTATAGGCTGTAAGTCCAGATGATTGGTTACGCCATCGTACATAAAAGTTCTCTGATAAGCCAAGTTCTGGATTGGTGGTGCATTGCGGGTTCCTAAAGCATCTCCAACACCATGACTTACAGTATGACCGTGGTGTGTAAAAGCGTTTTCCTGAATATGACAAAACCCACAGGAAACGATTCCATCAGAGGCCAAACGCCCATCATAGAATAGTTTTTTACCCAGTTCAAACCCTTTTTCTGTTGGCGGATTTGTGGTAATATCATAAACCAAAGCTGGAAAATTAGATGGTACCTTAAAGTCTAAAGGCACATTTATATATTCATCATCCTGATCACTACAACTATATAATAACGGAATCATAACCCAAAGAAAATATTTTATTCTCATGGTTTCTAAATTTAAAAAGAAGCACAAAAGCTCGATTCTAGCCCCGATTGCCGCGATATCCTTTTTTATTTTTCTTTAAAATAAAAAAGATATAGCAAAAAGCGGGACAAGAGTTCCTAATGAAAAATAACTTTTGTGCTCCTAGAAATGAAATTAATCGTTGTGTACGTGATCTACTCTAAACATTGTTGCTACATTGGCAGTAATTAAAGGCAAAGCAGCTCCACCCATAATCATAGCGCCTGTTCCGCCCATGTTGTAATCTGAAAGTTTGATTTTATTAGGTCCGTCAAGAATTTTAGACAAATCGGCTATAATATGTACATCTGGCGAAATATTAGTTCTTACCAAGGCTTTGGTTGGGAAATCCAGCGTTACTTCGGTATAGTTATAATCGGTTCCTGTTTGTCCTGTATGGATCATAAAAGGAAGTCCAGTTGTAACGGTTTCTGAAGTAAAATTACCTTCGAAAGCAAGGAATTTATATCCTGCAGTCCAGTTCCATAACATTTTGGCAGCTTGAGCTTGTGCCAGGAAATCTCCTTGTCCTGATGCTCCCAATTGCCATTGTTCTTTATCTACTCCTATTCCGAATTTTACTTTTATGTAATCTCCCGCTGGAACATCTGATAAGACAAATTTGTAACCAGCCGCGCTTGCTTCGTCAGCAATAAAATAGCTTTTTGCTTTTGGGTATGTAAATGTAGTTCCGTCAGTTTTTGTTAAAACAATATTACTCACGATGTATTTTACCGTTGTAATTTTTAAAACTTCCTTATTTGTAGTTGTGTTTGGCTGAGTTTCAAGAATTAAATCGTTTGATCCAAAAGAGTTATCAAATTTTAATCCGATTTTTCCAGTTCCAGAAACTGATTCATTATTATCATCACTTGAACATGCTGAAATAGTAGCTGTTATAGCCAAAATAGCTATTGCTTTATATAATATTTTTTTCATTTTTGAGTTGTATATCTTTAATAAGTCTTTAAAATAGTATGTGCATAGGCTTACTTCAAATGATAATAATCAAATGAAATAGCAGGTCACAAAAGTGTTTTAATTAAAATTTAAGAAATACGTGCTGGTGGATGAAAAAACAAATCCGCATTAAGATGCGAATACAAATTAGCGTAAGCCGCATTAATTTGTGATTTGGTATTATTTGGATAAAATTGTAGGGTAAACAATTTAGTTGATTCAAACATTAAATCGACTTTATCCAGAAGGGTATTTTTTTTATCAGATGAAGATGGCTTTTCGGCATCGGCTGCTTTGGCTAATTCTTTCATCAAGTGACACTTTCCGTTACACTGCATAACAGGTTGTGCCTTGTTCTCGCAAAGTACGGTCGAAATGTAATCATAATTGACAATATATTCTATAACCGGGAATACAGGTTTTAGAAAAATAGCTAGAATCAATATGAAGACCATTTTTTTCACCATGCGAATTTAAGAAACAAATTTTATTTTATCATCTGTTAAATAAATTATAATTAAAAAAAATGAATTAAACCTATTGATTTCATCAATGTCTAACGACTATAACCTTTAAAACAAACAAATCATGAAAAAATTATTTATCACTGCTTTATTGTTCGTTGGAATGGTAAGCTTTGCTCAAGATGCTACAACAACGACTCCTAAGCAACAAAAAGAAAGATTTACTCCTGAACAACGAAATGAAAAACATTTAAAGAAACTGACTACCGAATTAAATCTAGATGCCAACCAACAAGCTCAAGTTGGAAAATTACTTGCCGAGAAAAGTGCCAAATCACAAAAATACATGGAAACTCGAAAAGCTAGAAAAGACAGCAATGCAAAACCAACTGCCGAAGAAAAAGCTGCTCTTAAAAAAGAAATGATGGATGAGAAAACAGCAACAGAAACTCAAATGAAATCTATCTTAAATGCCGACCAATACAAAAAATGGACTGCAATGAGAGAAGAAAATAAAGAGAAGATGAAAGAAAAAATGAAAGACAGAGCAAACAAACAATAATCCAGAATTCACAAAAAAAAACTTCCAGCGTAAACTGGAAGTTTTTTTGTTTTTACCATTAAGAGATTAAGAAAATTAAGCTTTAGTATATTCAGGATTTAAAAACCTTGCAGGATTGCAACCTTTGAATTCCCTTAATGAAACTTAATTTCTTAATGGTGAAAAAAATATTTAAAAAGTTTTAGAAACTTTATCAATCGCCTGAATTGTAAAGTCTAAATCTTCGTATGTTAATGCATCAGTAATAAACCAAGTTTCATATGCCGAAGGTGCAATGTAAACTCCTTCATTTAACAATCCGTGGAAGAATTTCTTAAATGTTTCGTTATCTCCATTTGCAGCACTTTTAAAATCAGTAACTGGAGCAGCATCAAAATGTACCGAAATCATAGATCCTACTCTATTTATTGTAAAAACTACATTATTAGCTTTAAGAACTCTATCAATTCCAGCTTCTAGATAAGCTGTTTTCTCGTCTAAACGAGTAAAAATAGCACGATCATTATCTAACGCTTGCAACATTGCTAATCCTGCTGCCATTGCCAGCGGATTACCAGATAATGTTCCCGCTTGATAAACTGGTCCTATTGGCGCCAGATAATTCATGATTTCTGCACGAGCAGCAAATGCTCCTACTGGCAAACCACCACCTATTACTTTACCAAATGTTACGATATCGGCCTTAATATTAAATAATTCCTGAACTCCTCCACGTGCAAGTCTAAAACCAGTCATAACCTCATCAAAGATTAATAATATTCCGTTTTCTGTACATAATTCACGTAAACCTTCTAAGAATCCTTTATTTGGCGGAATACAACCCATATTTCCTGCAACAGGTTCTATTATAATGGCTGCGATTTCGTTTTTGTTAGCGTTAATTAATGTCGCTACATTTTCTAAATCATTGTATTTTGCCAGCAAAGTGTCTTTAGCCGTTCCCTCTGTAACTCCTGGACTATTTGGACTTCCGAAAGTAACAGCTCCACTACCAGCCTGAATCAGGAATGAATCTGAATGTCCGTGGTAACAACCTGCAAATTTTATAATTTTATCTCTCTTTGTAAATCCTCTTGCCAAACGTATTGCACTCATACAAGCCTCTGTTCCAGAATTTACAAAACGAATTTTATCGATATTTGGAACCATCGAAACAGCCAAAGCTGCAATTTGTGTTTCCAACTCTGTTGGCATCCCAAAAGATGTTCCTAATTTAGCTTTCTCAATTACTGCATCAACAACTGGAGCATACGCATGACCTAAAACCATTGGTCCCCATGAATTGATGTAATCTATCAATTTGTTTCCGTCTTCATCATATAAATAAGCTCCTTTGGCGCTTTTTACAAAAATTGGAGTTCCTCCTACTGCTTTAAATGCTCTTACAGGCGAATTTACACCACCCGGAATTACTTTTTCTGCTTCAGCAAAAAGCTGACTGCTTCTTTGATATATCATTATTAACTTTAGATTTTAGAGTTCTGATTTTAGATTTACACGATAAATTTAAATCTAAAAATCAATTATAAGCTCATTAAAAATATTTTTATGTTCTGGTTTCTTTAGAATTAAATCTTACTTCACAATTAGCTTCTGTCCGATAGAAAGGGTATTATCAGCAAGATTGTTTTTTTGCTTCAAGTCATCTACAAGTACGTTGAATTTTTTAGAAATAGAATATAATGTGTCTCCTTTCTGGACTTCGTACAAAGAAAGATTACCCGAATTATTATTATTTTGTGTATTAGGTTTTGTAGCAATAACGGTTGTAGTTTTCTCTATTACTACATAGTCTTTGCCCATAGCTATATTATCGTATTGGTGTAATTCGTAACGCTCAATATAACTAATTAATTTTTCCGGATATCTAGGATCTGTTGCATAACCTGCTGCTCTTAGTCCTTTTGCCCATGCTTTATAATCTCCTTTTTCGTAAGTAAACAAGGTCGCATATCGGCTTTTTCCTGTCAGGAATAAAGCATGATCACGAAACGATTCTGATGGATCTTTGTATTTTCTAAAACATTCCTGAGCCGAATCATCATCATGACGAACACTTTCTCCAACCCAGTCTTTATGGCATTTTATACCAAAATGGTTATTAGATGAAAGGGCTAAATCTCCTTTTCCTGCACCCGATTCTAAAATCCCTTGTGCCAGAATAATACTTGCAGGAATTCCGTAATTTTTCATATTACCCATCGCAATATCTTTGTATTGAGCAATGTAATCACTTATAGAAGTATTGGTAACAACTGTTTTTGAAGTCGACTCGATAACTTCAGTCGTATTATTTGATGTAGTTTTTTTAGTATCTGTCTTGGTATAAACCGGCTTTTTCTTAGTTTGAATCGCTACTCTTTGTTTTTGTTGGGTAGTAGCAGCCTTTTTGGTTGTTGCAATAGCAGGTTTGCTTGCATTACAACCTATTAGTGTTATCGTTATTAATAGTACGAGTGTTTTTTTAAACATTGCTTTTAATTATTGGTAAATTTTTATTCATCAGCTTCATATTCATTCCTTGTATTCCTTGTAATCCGCCAGTATGAATCAGCAGGATTTTTGAGTTTTCGGGGAAATAATCTTTCCTAATTAAATCTATAACGCCAAAAACCATCTTTCCTGTATAAATTGGATCCAAAGGGATTTGATTTTCATCAAAAAACTGATTAATAAAGGCAATAAGCTCTAAATTTACTTTACCATAACCGCCAAAATGGTAGTCTGTAATCAATTCCCAATTTTGATTCTTTGCAAAAATACGAATTTCATCTTTTAAAAAATCCCCTTTTAACGCTGGAAACCCTAAAACTTTTTGATTTGGTAACGCACTATTGCTAATTCCCGAGATTGTTCCTCCCGTTCCTACTGCACAACATACATAATTAAACTCGGCATCTTCGGGCGTTAAAATCTCCTCACAACCCCGAACTGCCAGCTCATTTGTTCCCCCTTCGGGCACCAGGTAAAAGTCTCCAAATTTTGCTTTTAGATTATCTAAAAAGCTTATTTCGCTTTTAAGACGATAATCTTCTCGCGAAACAAACTCAAATTGCATTCCGTTTTCCTGAGCAAATTTTAAAGTTGGATTCCCTTCGATTTTATCAATAAGTTCATCCCCACGGATAATCCCAATGGTTTTAAATCCGCTTTCTTTTCCTGCATAAGCAACAGCAGCAATATGATTAGAGAATGCTCCGCCAAATGTGAGCAACGTTTCTTGGTTTTCGGCTTTCGCCTGAAGTAAATTATATTTGAGTTTTCGGTACTTATTTCCAGAAATAAAAGGATGAATCAAATCTTCTCTTTTAATTGTAAGTGAAATATTGTTCGGGAAAACGGTATGGATTTTTTGATTCAAAATCTGATTTTATTTTTGATTTAAATACTGCACAAACCGAAAAAAAGGTCTGCTCTTTAAATAGTTCATATTAGCCTCATTTTTATAAGCTTCTCTCTCAAAACTTATATTCTGATATGCCAAACTTGCATTTTTATATTGAAATAAACGCACCACATATTCTATTACATACCAAATAAAAAATGGCAATATCAATAACTCTAATTGTTGGCGTAAATGTATTTTTTCATGATTAACAAAAACCTGATTGTTTTTGTCCGAAGGGTATTTTACCAATACAAACGGAAATACAGCCATTCCTCGATATCCTTTCGGAATTAAATATTTAGCAATAATCAAAAACATTCGCTGTAAAATTTATAAATTTGTAGTAGTAAATTACTTCTATACAAAGAAAATCATAATCAATTGAATTT
Organism: Flavobacterium sp. AJR; assembly: GCF_002156885.1. Taxonomy (NCBI): domain Bacteria; kingdom Pseudomonadati; phylum Bacteroidota; class Flavobacteriia; order Flavobacteriales; family Flavobacteriaceae; genus Flavobacterium; species Flavobacterium sp. AJR. Next base: position 9,620 of record NZ_NCWQ01000014.1, read on the forward strand.
ACTTAAAATTAAACATAAAAATAGCATTTTGCCAAATTCAGAATTATGAATGAACAAAATAAGGAAAGTAAATTAATTGAGGGCGAAGATTTTTATTATACCCCCGAAGGATATAAATGTTTTACCGAAAAACACCATTTAAAAAGAGGGTATTGTTGCAAAAGTGGTTGTCGCCATTGCCCTTATGGATATGATAAAAAAACAGGAGAAATTAGGAAATAGATTGTTAGACTTCTTAGACTTTTGGTTTTTTGGATTATTCGACTGCTCCAAAACCTGAAAACCCTAAGAAATCTTAAATTCCTTTGAAACAAATTATATAATCTTTAAATTTCCAAATCTTTAAAAAACGATAATTAGAAAATGTATCAATTTGAAGATTAAAAAATTCTACTTAAATGGATTTTTCAATCTTTAAATACTTAAATCTTTAAATACGAAATATGGATATCTGCTCTCAAAAATATAGGATTACTATCCACAAATCCTATCATAGGTCGGATATTCGGTATCCCTAGTTGTTAATTTGAAAATGTGTCAATTTAAAAATTAGATAATTATTTGAAATCGAATTTTCATTGATAGGTATTTCGCTCCTATGGAGCTTTTACCAACTGATCGTATTGTTTTCTATAAATATTACGCCTTTAAAAGGCTGAAAAAATAAATTCGTTGGAATTTTATTTTTATAGAAATAGAATTTATCGATTAGTATTTGAACCCCAGCGGGTCAACAATAATCTAAAAAACAAAAAATTAATCTGTTGTTAATCTAGCTAAAATACCTTAGCAACTTAGAATCTTAGCAACTAAGCAACTTTATAAAAATGACTTTCCAAGAACAAATACAACAAGGAATTCCATCTATATTACCTCCAAAAGCAGTATACGATTTAGCTATAAATCATGCACCAAAGCGTAAAGCAATCCTTTCGGCAGAAGAAAAAAAACTTGCCTTAAAAAATGCATTACGTTATTTTGAACCGCAACATCATGCGGAATTAATAACTGAATTCTCTGAAGAATTAGAAAAATACGGACGTATTTATATGTACCGCTTTCGTCCTGATTACAGAATGTACGCCAGACCAATTAGCGAATATCCTGGAAAATCAGAACAAGCAAAAGCTATTATGTTAATGATTCAGAACAATCTGGATTATGCTGTGGCACAACATCCACATGAATTAATTACTTATGGCGGTAACGGTGCTGTTTTCCAGAACTGGGCTCAATACTTGCTTACGATGCAATATTTGTCGGAAATGACAAATGAGCAAACACTAACTATGTATTCTGGACACCCAATGGGATTATTCCCTTCACATGCCGAAGCTCCACGTGTAGTTGTTACTAACGGAATGGTTATACCAAATTATTCTAAACCGGATGATTGGGAGAAAATGAATGCACTTGGGGTTTCTCAATACGGACAAATGACTGCAGGAAGTTATATGTACATTGGGCCACAAGGAATCGTACACGGAACTACAATTACAGTATTGAATGGTTTCAGAAAAATAAAACTAAATCCCGAAGGAAACTTATTTGTAACTTCTGGATTAGGCGGAATGAGTGGCGCACAACCTAAAGCAGGAAATATTGCTGGTTGTATCACCGTTTGTGCCGAAGTAAACCCTAAGATTACTAAAATCCGTCATGAACAAGGTTGGATTAATGAAATTGTAGAAGACCTTGACGAATTGGTAAAAAGAGTTTCTTTGGCGAAAGCCAATAAAGAAGTAGTCTCTATTGCTTATTTAGGAAACGTAGTAGATGTTTGGGAGAAATTTGACCAGGAAAATATTAAGATTGACTTGGGATCTGATCAAACTTCGCTACATAATCCTTGGGCTGGTGGGTATTATCCTGTTGGAATTACCTTTGAAGCTGCCAATGAAATGATGGCTAATAACCCTGAGTTATTCAAAGAAAAAGTACAAGAAACACTTCGTCGCCATGCCGATGCTATAAATAAGCATACTGCCAAAGGAACTTATTTCTTTGATTATGGAAACGCTTTTTTACTAGAAGCTTCTCGTGCAGGAGCTCAGGTAATGGCCGAAAACAATATCGATTTTAAATATCCTAGTTACGTTCAGGATATTATGGGGCCAATGTGTTTTGATTACGGATTTGGTCCTTTTAGATGGGTTTGTACTTCTGGAAAACCCGAAGATTTACAAAAAACAGACGCTATAGCTTCTCAGGTTTTAGAAGAAATGGCAAAAACTGCTCCCGATGAAATTCAGCAACAAATGCAGGATAATATTAAATGGATAAAAGGTGCTCAGGAAAATAAACTAGTTGTAGGATCACAAGCACGTATTTTATATGCTGATGCCGAAGGTCGTATAAAAATTGCTGAAGCTTTTAACCAGGCTATTGGCAAAGGCGAAATTGGACTAGTCGTTTTAGGACGTGATCATCATGATGTTTCGGGTACAGATTCTCCTTACAGAGAAACATCTAACATTTATGACGGATCAAGATATACAGCCGATATGGCAATACAAAATGTCATTGGTGACAGCTTCAGAGGAGCAACTTGGGTTTCTATACATAATGGTGGTGGCGTAGGCTGGGGAGAGGTTATAAATGGTGGTTTTGGTATGGTTCTTGATGGGTCTAAAGAGGCGTCAAAACGCTTAGCATCAATGCTTTTCTGGGATGTCAACAATGGTATTTCAAGAAGAAGCTGGGCTCGTAATGACGAAGCAATTTTTGCAATAAAAAGAGCCATGGACACGCAACCTTTATTAAAAGTGACCATCCCTAATATAGTAGACGAAAAGTTATTCTAAATTAAAGTCGATATTAAACTTTTAAATTATTTAAACATGAAAAAATTATTTATTTTACCGATTCTATTCCTTTTTATTCTAAGCTCTTGTAGTTCTGTTTCAGTCTATTCAGATTATGATAAAAATGTGGATTTTACTAATTATAAAACATATGCCTATTTTAAAGCCGGTATTGATAAAGTAGAGATTTCTGATTTAGATAAAAGAAGAATTTTACGCGCTATCGATGAGCAAATGGCAGCAAAAGGCTTTACTAAAAGTGATAATCCAGATTTATTAATAAACATTTTTACAAAAGCCAGAGAAGAAGTGAATGTAAACCAGTTTAGTGCTGGTTGGGGTTACGGATGGGGATATGGATGGAATCCTTACTTAATGATGGGAAATCAAACTTCTGTAACAACATCTACCCAAGGAACTTTATACATTGATTTTATCGATGCTAAGAAAAAAGAAATGATCTGGCAAGGTGAAGGTGTAGGTTATTTAACTCAACAAGGTGGAGAGCAAAAAGATAAAATAGTAACCAATTTTGTGACTAAAATATTAGCACAATATCCACCTACAATTGCAAAAAAATAATCTTTTTTGTTGTTCTTATTAAATAATTAATACATTTGTTTTTTCAAATAATAAACAATGAAAAACTTAAATAACATTATTATCGCTATTAACATTATTGTAATTATGCAATAATGGCGAGGTGTTATATAAATAAGTAAACAAAATACAATTTATTAGAACCTCCCAAATCGGGAGGTTTTTTATTTTAAAAAACAACCAAAAAAACACCATGAATTTATTTAATGAAGTAATTACAGCCAAAGAACAACTAAGCAAAGTAGTTGCCGCTACCCCACTAACTCAAAACCTTAATCTTTCGGACGAGTTTAAATCGACTATTTTATTAAAAAGAGAAGACTTACAAATTGTACGTTCGTATAAAATTAGAGGTGCTTATAATAAAATTTCATCATTAAATGATACCGAAAAAGCAAAAGGTGTTGTTTGTGCAAGCGCAGGAAATCATGCTCAAGGCGTAGCTTACTCTTGTAATTTACTACAAATAAAAGGCAAGATTTATATGCCAAAAACGACCCCGAAACAAAAAGTAAAGCAAGTACAATTATTCGGAAAATCTTTTGTTGAAATTGTTCTTATTGGCGATACTTTTGATGATGCTTATGCCTCTGCAACTGAAGATGCTGAAAAAAGCAATAGAATCTTTATCCATCCATTTGATGATTTAAAAGTTATTGCAGGACAAGGCACTGTAGGATTAGAAATTCTGGAATCATACAAAGAACCTATTGATTATGTATTTGTTCCCATCGGTGGCGGCGGACTTGCATCAGGACTTTCAGAAGTCTTTAAACATTTAAGTCCTGAAACCAAAATTATTGGGGTAGAGCCAAAAGGTGCTCCATCGATGAAGACATCTATTATTGATGGCAAAAACACACCATTAAAAACCATTGATAAATTTGTAGATGGTGCAGCAGTAAAGCAAGTTGGCGATATGACTTTTGGTATTTGTCGCAAAAACTTAGATGATATTATTCTTGTTCCCGAAGGCAAAGTTTGCACAACGATTTTGCGCTTATACAATGAAGAAGCTATGGTTGTAGAACCAGCCGGAGCATTAACAATTGCAGCATTAGATTTTTATAAAGATAAAATAAAAGGCAAAACAGTCGTTTGCGTGGTAAGCGGAAGTAATAACGATATAGAGCGCACTGCCGAAATAAAAGAACGTTCGTTACTTTACGAAGGATTAATGCATTATTTCATGATTCAGTTCCCTCAACGTCCTGGCGCGCTTAAGGAATTTGTAAATGATATTTTAGGTCCTAATGATGACATCACTTATTTTCAGTTTGCCAAGAAAAACAGCCGAGAAGTTGGTTCAGTGGTAGTTGGCTTGGAACTTAAAAACAAAAAAGACATCGTGAATATTAAAAACAATATGGTTACCAAGGGATTCGAGTTTCAATATCTCAATGAAAATCAAGATTTATATACGCAGTTAATTGGATAAAAAATAAAGGACTACTTAAAAATCTAGTAATCCTTTTCAATACCATTATACTTTCATTTTATGATTTATAAATGATCAATTATTTAAGAACCATTTTAGATTCATTTAACTAAATATATAAGATAAATCCTCTGTTTTGTGCTATTTTTGCATTTAATTTTTTTTCACATAAAGCCATGGTTATTTTAGACATTACAACAATCGAAGACATAAAACTATTAGTGAATACTTTTTATGCTAAAGTTCAAAAAGACGAACTCATTGGTTCCATTTTTAATGAAAAGATTCAAGGAAGATGGCCAGAACATTTAGAGAAGATGTATAGATTCTGGCAAACAATTTTACTAGAAGAACATACTTATTCCGGAAGTCCATTCCCTCCACACAAACATTTGCCAGTTGACCAATCCCATTTTAATAGATGGATGGAAATTTTTACAAAAACTGTAGATGGTCTTTTTATAGGAATTGTTGCTGAAGAAGCAAAAGTACGAGCAGCTAATATGGCTTATATGTTCAATTACAAAATTGAATATTTTAGGAATGCTGGAAAAAATTCATAAATAGCTCTAATATAAATTAGCTAGTTGTAAAATGGAACTAACTGCCTAAATGTAGAAAATTTTGTAAAACACAAAAGAATCATGTCAGATTTTGATAAAGAAATTAAGAATCTAAAATAGGCTCCAAATTTTCTATCTAAATGATAACACAAAAAATTACTAATAAAGCTAAAAATAGCTTCATAAATTCGTAATTTCGCAGAAGAACTACAACGATTTCGAAATGAACCCAACTATTGAAACAAATCCGTTATTGGACAGATTGCCTAAACACTTAAAGCAATTTATTAAACCTCAAGATTACAGCGATTATACGCCAATTAATCAAGCGGTTTGGAGATATGTAATGCGTAAGAATGTTGACTATTTATCTAAAGTTGCTCACCATTCGTATCTAGACGGATTAAAGAAAACTGGAATCGAAATCAATAATATTCCAAGTATGTACGGCATGAACCGAATCTTAACCGAAATTGGTTGGGCTGCTGTAGCTGTTGACGGTTTTATTCCGCCAAATGCTTTTATGGAATTCCAAGCTTATAATGTCTTGGTAATTGCTTCGGATATTCGTCAGCTAGAACATATTGAATATACTCCCGCACCCGATATTATTCACGAAGGTGCTGGCCACGCTCCTATTATTGCTAATCCTGAATATGCTGAATACTTGCGTCGTTTTGGCGAAATTGGCTGCAAAGCCATTTCTTCGCATAAAGATTACCAAATGTATGAAGCGATTCGATTACTTTCGATTTTAAAAGAAGCCGAAGGTACTCCGCAAGCCGATATCGATCAAGCCGAAAAAGCAGTTGAAGATTTGCAAAACAATATGGGCGAATTGTCTGAAATGGCACAAATAAGAAACTTACACTGGTGGACAGTTGAATATGGTTTAATTGGTACAGTCGAAAACCCTAAGATTTACGGCGCTGGTTTATTATCATCAATTGGAGAAAGCGCTTGGTGTATGACCGATAACGTAACTAAAATCCCTTACGATATCTCGGCAGCAAACCAGAGTTTTGATATTACAAAATTGCAACCTCAACTATATGTTACGCCTACTTTTGCCCATTTAAATCTTGTTCTTGAAGAATTTGCTAATAAAATGGCTTTGCGTACGGGAGGAATTTCCAGCATTCAAAAATTAATAAACTCGAATGCTTTAGGAACAATAGAACTAAGTACAGGTTTACAAATTTCTGGAGTTTTTACTAATGTTATTGAAGCAGAAGGGAAACCCGTTTACGTACAAACAACAGGAAAAACAGCATTATCTTACCGTGAAAAAGAATTAGTTGGACACGGAATTTTAACGCATCCTGAAGGTTTTGGTAGTCCTATCGGAAAACTAAAAGGCTTTAATCTGGCTATTGAAGATATGAGTCCGATGGATTTAAATGCTTATAAAATAGTCGAGAATGAAACTATCAAACTAGAATTTGAAGGTGGGATTATTGTAGAAGGAGATATCATTACTGGCTCTAGAAACTTACACGGTGAGATTATTTTAATCAGTTTTAAAAATTGTACCGTAACTCACGGAGATACTATTTTATTTAAACCTGAGTGGGGTAATTATGATATGGCAATTGGTAAAAAAGTAGTTTCTGCTTTTTCTGGACCTGCCGATGTAAATAGTTTTGATTTAGTCGATTCTATTCCAAAAACAAAAACCATCAAAGCCAAGCATTCTAAAGAGCGTGATGAACTAGAGGAATTATACCAACAAGTTAGAACTATAAGAGAAACTAATTCTCATGAAACTTTACTAACTTCTATATTCGAAAAAATCAAAGCAAATCATCCTAATGATTGGTTACTATCTGTAGAAATAGCTGAACTTTTAAAAAATAGCAATCAGCCTCAATTATTACAGGAAGTATTAGCAAATCTTGAAAATTTAAAAACAAGAAGACCTGAAGTTGCACATTTAATTGCTGGAGGTTTGGATCTGATTTTTGATAAAGAGAAGTGTTAAGCCTTTTTAAAATGCCTTGACTTCGCTCAGCATGATGAAATTATAATATATTTCTTCAATATTGTCTCCCTGAGCGGAGTCGAAGGGCACGTAAACAATTGCGGTGCTTCGACTCCGCTCAGCATGACAAGTTTGTGAGAAGGACAAAATTGCTGTGTTTCTCCTGTCCCGAAACTTCGGGATCGAGACGCTCAGCATGACAAGATTGCAAGAAAACTTTGTGCCTTTTCAGCTTTAAACCTCTGCAACTCTGAGCCTTTGAAACTTTGAACCTTATTATAACCTACAACTTCAAATCATTACTAAGATCAGTTTCGTTTTGGATTGTTTTGCCGTCGTATTGTAATTTCCAACCCATTGTATTTGTCAGGATTAAAATTTTAGACAACTCACTGATTAATCGGTTTTGTGCATTTGCTTTAAGCGAAGACTTCTCAATTTTCTTGGCTAAACTCGCTTTTACAGATTTATTTATTTTATTATAATCATCTCCTGTAAACTCGTTTAACTGACTTTGCTCTACATTATAATACTGAATATCTGGATTGATTGTAATTTCTTCTTTTGGAATCGATACAATCTTTATTACTTTATTTTTTTCGTCGATTTCATATTTCATCTTATGCAAATCGTAGGCAACAGTAACGTTTGCATTTACAATAATCAATGCTTTCTTCTCGAAAGATATCATATCTAGTAAATACTTGTTTGAGTTTTTATAGGTTACTACTTCAGAGAAATGCCCTTCGGTAACTACCAGTTTACCAACGTTTACAATTTGTTGTTGTATTAAATTGGTATTATAATCCAAACTTGTCGAATCATCTTTTTTGAATTCACAATACTTGAATGCAAGGACAATTCCGACTATGATTACGATTCCGACTAAAATTCTTCTCAACATAATTATGTTTTAATGATGGCTATTATGAAGCCAATTTAGTGATTTTTTCAGAAAGCATCACTATGCTTTATTGATGTTATCGATAACCTCTTTAAGAATTTTTATACTTTTCATTTTATCCTGATGGTCAAAAATTGGGCTTGTAATCATCAATTCATCTATACCTGAATAGTCTATAAAATGCTTTAGATCTTTTTCTAATTTCTCTTTGCTTCCCTTAAAGGTACAAGCTGTCATTTGATCTACATGAAATTTTTCTTCTTCGCTCATCAATCCATCTAATGACTCAAGTGGTGGTTGCATTGGTTTTCTATTATTACGAACCAATCCTAAGAACATTTGATATAAGGTAGTCGAGAGAATTTCGGCTTCTTCATTTGTATCTGCTCCAATCGCATTTACACAAGCCATTGTTTTAGGACTACTCAAATATTTTGAAGGAATAAAGTTTTTGCGATAAAACTCAAATGCCTGCAACATCATCTTTGGCGCAAAATGTCCTGCAAAAGCATACGGTAATCCTTTTGCAGCAGCAAGAGCAGCGCTATCCATACTAGATCCTAATATCCAAACTGGTACATTTGCTCCTTCTGCAGGAAATGCTCGTACTTTTGCGGAAGCATTATCTGGCGAAAAATAATCATGAATTGCTTGTACATTTTTTGGGAATTTCTGTGATTGCTCATAAAAATCTTCTCGGATTGCTTGTGCTGTTAACGAGTCTGTTCCTGGTGCTCTGCCTAATCCTAAATCTATTCGGTTTGGGTAAAGTGTTTCTAACGTCCCAAACTGTTCCGCGATAATAAGTGGCGAATGATTAGGAAGCATTATTCCGCCTGAACCTACACGGATGTTTTTAGTCTGGCTTGCTATGTAACCAATTAAAACTACTGTTGCAGTACTTGCCACATGTGCCATATTATGATGTTCGGCCAGCCAGAATCGGTTATAATCTAAACTATCAGCTAGTTGTGCAAGTTCTTTGGTTTTCTGAAAAGTTTCTGCTGCATTACTACCTTCAGTAATAAATGCTAATTCTAATAAGGATATAGGTATATTATTGTTCATGTCTAATTAATCTTTTTACAAAATTAGACATTAATAACCTTTTAATTGTTAATTGAATTGTAAAATTCTAACACCGTTAAATAAATATAACGTCGATAGAAAAAAATCTCTTATTTTGAATAGTTACATAATAGTTCGAAGTCACAAAATTTCTTAGGATAACTTGATGAATCCAAAAGTTATTTTTTGTAACTTTAGATAACAAATCATAAACCTCTTAATTATGAAAACTAGCAGAAAAATTAAATATATCACCAAAAGATATATTTACAGAATTATCAGAGATATAAGCGGCAATAAGGATAAATCTAAAAAATTGCTTTTATCTAATTTATTAAAAACAAACGTCCAATTACTTAAAGGTATAGATGTTAATAGTACGGTGCTTTTTTAACTCTTTATGTTAACAAAACTACATTTTTAACTACTAAATTGATGTTGGGATATCCTTAAAAAGGATACCCAATCGCGATGTTGAGTATTAAATTGTCTTTTCTCCAAGAGCCACTTCCAAAGTTAATATCATCTATTACCCAGCGTTGTCCTTCGGGTAAATAAGGTATTCTTAACGGAAATGCAATATCGGTTCTTAATATCAAGAATGATAAGTCAAAACGTAATCCTGCTCCAGCACCAATTGCAAGTTCCTTCATAAAGTTCTTACTGATTTTTGCTCCGGGTTTATTTGGGTCATTATTAACCAACCAAACATTTCCAGCATCTAGAAAAACGGCTCCTCTTACTATACTAAAAAGTTTTGCTCTATATTCTGTACTAAACTCTAGTTTTAAATCTCCTGATTGATCTGGCAAAAATGTACTTGTTGTGTCTGGACTTTTAAAACTACCTGGTCCTATTGAGCGTGCTCTAAAGGCACGAATACTATTAGTTCCTCCTACTACAAATTGTTTGATCGATGGCAAAGAAGAGGAATTTCCATAAGGCAAACCAGCTCCTACAATAATCCTACTTGCTAATTGACTCTCTTTTCCTAGTTTTAAGTAATGTCTAAAATCGGCTCTTACTTTAACATATTGACTAAAAGGAACATCAAATATTTTTATGGTATCGTTTTTCTTGATATTAGCTCCTGTTACCAAACCTGTAATATTACCTGCAAGATCAATTTCTCCATTAAAATAGAATGTATTCTTTTTTCTTTTTCGCATAGTATTGGTATAAGTATACGAATACGTAGGTCCAAAGATTAATTGTTTTTCGAGTACTTTAGATAATGATTCATCTTCTGCAACTTGTTGTAAATAATAAGGCGTTACATGATTTGGGCTTACATAATTAACTTCTATAATATCCAGTTGATGTTCTTTACGAATATTTTCTTTCCATAAGTAACCAAATGATCCTCTAAAAGAATTTAAGGCATAAAGATTAATTCGGTTTTGATATTCATATCCCAAAGTCGCTTTTGTTTTAGGAACAAACTCGCTAGAGCCTTGAAAGTTAAAAGGCGTAATTAATCTTGGCCAGGTTAAACTGGCTTCTCCTCCTATTTTATATATATTATTCCCTTTATTTTGTCCTGAAATCTGAAAATCGGCTCCTCCAAATATGGATACGGTAAACAATTCAGCTCCTCTTAGTAAATTTCTATTATTCCAATTTACATTAATTTCTGAACCTGTATAACTAGCCGAATTGGTTTTTCCTAAGACCTCAACTCGAATGAATTTCTTTGGCAATAAGGTTAAATAGTAATATGCATCGAGAGCATTTTTTATACTATCGGATTCTTTAAATTCATTTTTAACAAAATTAAATGTTCCTAAGTTTACAAATCGATTAAGGGAAAGATTATGATCTGATCGATTATAAAAATCTCCTTTTTTAAAATACAAAGCTCTGTCAAATACTCTTGGTCTAAATGTATTTGTAGAATCTATAATCGTGAAATCTTTGTATTTTAAGATGTCTTCTTTTTTATAAGCTACACTATCTTTTAAAATCGAAAAATTAGGATACACTACTATATCATTAATTTTATAAGCAATTTTGGCTTTGGCAGGTGTTTCACCTTTTATTTTTAATTTTATATTTACCTCATAATCACCTTTGGTACTATCTACTTGTGCCAAGATATAATCTGGATTAAAATAATAATATCCCTTTTCTTTTAATCGGGAATCAATACGTTCTCTCTCAGATTTTATAACGTCTAAATCATATGGCTTACCAACTTTTAATAATGATCTACGACTAGTTTTTCCTATTTCTTTGGCTATAGCCGAAGAATCATCAGGAAACGTAACACTTTTAATTTTATACTGTCGTTTAGGAAAAACGGTATATTCTGCTGTTGCTCTTTTATCTTTTGCTGTAGAATCGGCAATAACCCTCACTTTAAAGAAACCTTTATTCTCAATAAAATTTCGCAACACTGCCGAGTTATAATCTAAATCGACTTTGCTGTAAAGTACAGGTGCTTCTCCAACTTTATTTCTTAACCAATATCTTGTTCCTTTCTTTTTCTTAGGTTCCCCAGCCACATTGTATATCCATAATTTAGGACGCAATCCCAGAAACTGTTTATTAGGTAAAGGACGTAGTAAACCTTCTAGCTCAGTCTGTAGTTCTTTTTTTTCTTTCTTTGTAAGAATGGTGTCTTCTACTTTTACCGAAGCTCCTGTATATAACAATTCCCCTTTTGGCAAATATTTAGTATTGCTACATCCTAAAGCAAAAAACAAAGAAAGTAGTATAAAATATTTTAGATATTTAGTTTCCATATTACTACGTTTTTTGCTCTTGTTCATTATCTAATTCTTCTTTCTTTTTCTCTTCTTTCTCTTTTTGCTTATCCTTTTCTTTTCGTATTTTTTCTTTTTTAATCAGTTCTTTTTCTTTCTCACTACGATGAAATAATTCTCTAAACTTATTGTAATTCATCGTAATAATAAATGCAACTCCAGTTTCTACAACCTGCCCCTCTACAGCAACCTGATATTGGTTTTTACGATATGCTCTAACCATATATCGTCCGTCTTTAGTAAGTTGATAATCTATAGCAACATCTCCAGCAATATTAGTATCCTGCTCATTGTTATCTTGTCCTTCTAGTCCAAAACTGCTTCCTATGGTTACTTTTAATCTATCATTTAATAATTTTTTAGAAACTCCTACATTCAAATCTGTCTTGTTTTGCTTGGTTCCCGAAGTATAATCATCTGTAGATTCCAAATCAAATTCCAATTGAACACCACTTATTAAATCTCCTGCCAGATTATTTAATTGATCCGAAAGTATTTTACTCACACTTTGTCTCGCCATAGATTCGGCACTTGTACCACCACTTTCGCTTGCAAAAGGATTTTCGCCAACAAATCTATTCAAGAGTAAAAGTGCAAAAACCTGTTTATTTAATTCGGATGGTTCTTGACGTAATTGTTGCAATCTTGCCTGAGACTTTGTTATAATATCCGATGAAACATCATAGTTACCGTCTGGAAGAACAATATCAAACGAGATTTCAGGTTTCATCAATTCTCCGTTCATCTTTAATAAAGTTTGAAACGGAATTTTTTGTTTGTATGTGTTTTTTTCTGCTGCAGACACAGTTCCTAGCTGATTCCCTAATAAATCTATCGGCGCAGTATTTACTTTATATATAGCTGTTAAATTTAAATTTGCCATTGTAGGCTCTCCAGTCCATAAAATATAACTTCCTTTCTGGATATCAAATTTTCGTCTTATCATATTAAAACTCATCTCATATGCACCTTCACTAAACTCATATTTTCCTGTTAGTGTAGTTTTTCCAGATGGATCAATCCCGCCAATAAGATCTGCTTCTCCAAGCAATCTCAGATAATCTCCGTTACCTTTATCTATTACCAATGTAAGTTCTGCTTTTTTATCTATAGAGATGGCAACGCTCACATCCATGCCAATCAGTTTCGATTGATTGAGTTTGCTTTCCATCGCAGCAGTTTGTTTCAGTAGTAAATTATCTTCATTTACAAACTCTACAATTCCTTCTCTATCGGCAATCGAAGGATCTGATTGAGGCATAACAACTGTGAATTTTGTATCCTCATTAATTTTTATATTTCCTCCAACAACAGGATTATCTAATGTTCCTTTTATATTTAGATTTGCATCTAATGATAAATCCCCATAAAACAAATCATTATCAGCTTCTGTAGAATGAATGGCTCTAAACTGATCTGCTTTTATGGTTAAAGCAAAATCATAATTTCTAAAATCTTTGGAGTTGATATTTCCATTTACAAATAATTCATTCTTGTTTTCATCATAAACAGAGAAATTATCAAAGGCAATCGCTTCGTTTTCAAACCTTATTTTCTCATTGGCTATTTTATAAATAGAATTAAACTTCGTCACTTTAAAAGCAGCGTCATTAAAATCTAATTCCCCATTTACTTTAGGTAAATCGGCATTACCAGTAATTTTAAATTTTCCTGATAAATAACCAGAACCATCGGTAACATTACCCATGCTAAAACCTTGAATACTTTTAATATTTAAATGATTGATGGCTATATCAAAATCAAAAGTACTATCATCGATTTTATAATTACCTGTTAGGTTTACGTCATTTCCATTCTCGGTTAATGTAACATTTGCTGCTAATAAATTATCGGTTTTATTATCTACTTTTATACCAATATTACCAACTGGTTCACCTTTAAAAGCAAAATCAACTATTTTTAGATCGGAAGTAAAAGTTGGTTTTGTCATCACATTTTCGACCAAAACTGAACCATCAATCAATCCTTGCATTAATAATTCATCTTTTTTAACCATATTTAAAATGGTCTCAATTTTAAAATTGACAAAATCGACTTGTAAAGGCGCGTTTTTTCCCTCGTTTTGTGATTGAATTTTTAGTTCATTACCCGAATTGCTCAAAAAGAACTTATTAATGTAAAGTCTCTTATCTCCAAATTCAATAGAATTTTCCTGATCTAAATTCCATTTATCATAATTCAATACAAAATTATCTGAATCAAATTTTATAGTGTTTTTGGCATTTTCATGAAGCAATTCTCCTTTAATAAAATACTGTTCTTTATCTTCTTTGTCTTTTATTTGTAATGCATACCCTAAGATGTTATTCTCGATTTTACCTGATAAACTAACAAAAGGAATTTTAAATTCTCCGCTTTCTACCGGAGCTACAGAAACCTGATATTCTAACGCATTCTCTTTTGCTTCTATATTTATCTTTCCATCAGAAATTGTATTTGTATCATAAATAATTTTAGGGATAGTTCCTTTAACCTCTAGAGAATCTACTACGTTATTATATTTTCCTGTAATTTTAATAGGTTCTAAACCTTTAAGCTTTGGAACTAATTGAAAAAGTAATGGATCACTATCTACAGATAAATTAAATGTTAATCGCTGCTCATCTGAATCTCCTTTTGTTTTAGGAACTTGCAAATCCATGTATTTTGATAGCGATTTTTTTAATGCTGCCGATAATGTTGTCAGTTTATATTTCCCGTCAACTTCTGCTTTCAGGAATTGAGATATAACCTTGATATTATTTTTTTCTTTATCGGCATAAGCCAAAATTTTAATGGAATCTAATACAATTGGTTGTGCCTCTTTTAAAACCTGAATATTCGACAAGAAAACCTTTCCGTTTAAAAAATCAGGATTACTATTGGCAATATCTGCATCAACATTTCCTCTAATTTTCATCGGGCCTGCATGAAGATTTAGTTTCTCTAAATCGGCTATATCAAGGTTTAATTTTAGTTTTACTGCGGGATATTTATCATCAAATCTTCCGTTGGCAACTAAACCAAAATTTAAATTTGGGTCTTTAATTCCCGAATTTATTGCAAAAGCTCCTTTGGCAATCTCCCCCTTTAAAGTTAAATCTCGGTAGGTATATTTATTAAATACTGCTTTTTGTACAATTCCGTCCAAATGCGCTTGTGCCGTTTTAGGATCTAGTCCCTTTCCTTTTACTTTTGCTTTAAGCGTAATTTTTCCTAATGAATCGTTTTTTATTAGTTTACCTAAATCAAATTCTGAAAAAGAAATTGTAGCATCATATTTCTCAGATTTTTTAATTCGTTGGTCAAACAAAGCATCTACTTTGGCATTTCCGAAACTACTATTTAGCGCCAAATTAGTTTTAAAATTATTGACTGAACCTTTAAATTTTCCTTTTAAATTAAATTGAGAAGGTAACTGTATACTTTTTGGAATTGTTCCTGCTGGCACAAACGAAATCACATCTTTAGATGTACTCACAAAGTTTTTTATATCCAAATCATAATATGCTTTTTGTGCATCTGGCATTCCTGTAATTTTTCCTGAAATAGAGACTTTTGTCGTTCCTATTCCGCTCATTTCAAACTGCGGAATTGCTAAATCCTTTACTTTCCCACTTACTCGTGCATTTATAGATAAAACTGCATTAGGATTACTCTTAAACGGATTGGTATTTTGTAAATCTGGAACAAAAAGCAATATGTCTTTAAATCCAACTTTTGCCTGACTTAAATTGGCGTCTAAACTTAGATTATCAATATTTTTAGTTACCGCCGCGATTGATGGATAGGCAACTTTAATATTCTTTTGCAATAAAGTTTGTGGTGTTTTTAAATACAGATTATCCAAATATGCATTTTTAGGCCCATAGAAAAAATCTGTTTTAAACGTTTCGATTTTAAGCCCGCTTTTTTCATTTACTGTAAATGATTTTACGCTCCCTGAAACAGTATCATTTGCATAATACAACTTTTCGGCTTTTAAATTAAAATTATCCAAATCAAGATGTCCATAATCAATCCCTTTCTTAGTAGGTTTTGATTGCATATCATCATATTTAAAAGCGATATTTTGTATATCGGCTGACTTCAGTTTTAACTTCCAGCCTGCTTGAGGAATTGCTGTAGAATCTAAATCGGGCGTTTTAAGTTGTTTGTCTTTTATGCCTAATTGTAGATTTCCTTTTAGATCTTTTAGTTCGAAAGTATCAAAATCTAACAACTGATTATTTAAATCTAATTTATTAACCAGTAACTGTAATTTCCCCAGAGTTATTCCTGAAGCGAGTTTAGAATCTTTATTGTCATAAGAAATATCGATTTTAGACAAGTTGATTTTATTTAGTTTTAAATTAAAATCTGGTCTTTTCGAAATTGTATCTACGGTTTTTACTGATGTTTCAGCTATCTTCTCTACTAAATCCTGGTTTAGAACTAATTTTAATCCGTTTAAATCTATATTCGGAATATCAAAATCCATTTTATCCAAATCGAATTTTTTAAATTCTGTTTGAAAATTAGCTAGTTTAACACGAACATCATTTTTGGACAAATCATCTTTAAAATTAAAATTGATTTTATCCAAATTGATTTTAACTACCGATATTTTAAAAGGTTTACTATTGGGATCTGCAGGTTCTGGTTCTTTGGAAGCAAATGCTGCAATTATATAATCGAAATTAAAAACTCCGTCTTTGTTTCTGGAAATATTTGCAGTTGTATTTTCAAGTGAAATAGAATTTATTTCTACTTCGCTACTTATGAGTTTAAACAAATCAATGTCTATCTCTAATCGTTTTCCGCTAAGTAAAGTGTCTTTCTTTTGATCTTCAAAATAGAACCCTTCTAATACGATTTCTTTAGGAAAATTAATGGCAATTCTATCTAAAGCTACTTTGGTTCTTATTTTTTTTTGCAAATAAGTAATTGCCTTATCCTTGGCGTAGTTTTGTACTGCTGGAACCTGAATTAAAATTGTAATTAATAACAATAATGCTACTAATGTAATGACGCACCAAAGTAGCACTCGAAGTATTTTTTTCAGAAAAGAAATTCGTTTCTTATTCATATAAAGAAAATAAGGCTAATAACTGGTTTAGATTATCGATATATGGTTACTAAATTTAACTAACCATATCCAATTTACAAAATTGTAAAAAATATACCTCAATACTTTACATAATTATCCAAACTTATTTTAAAATTAAGGACTATTGTAAGTATATTTCTACTTTAACTTCAAAACAAAGAACGGATTTAAAACTTAATATGAGGCCATTTCTGTTCTATCTTTTTTATTTTATAACTTAGTTTTGATAAGAAAGTACGATGCTGTTCAGAATCAGGATTGAAGCTTCGATGGGAAAGCCCTTTTTGTATTTCGGATACCTCTTTCATGATAAGAATCCCTTCTTTAGAAATATAGTTTTCACTGAATTGCTCCCAAATATAATCGATAGCAACTTGATTAGGATGTAACATATCTTCGGTATAAAAACGATAGTCACGAAGTTCGTCCATCATGATTTCGTACGAAGGAAAATATTTAGTTTGCAGTTTACAGTATTCAGTATTCAGAGTATTGTGCAGAGAAGAAATCAAGTTGGATTTACTCCATTGATTCTCCACAAAACCATCTTTTATATGGCGTACTGGCGAAACGGTAAAAATAATCTTTGCTTCAGGATTTATCGAAGTGATTAAATCTATTGTTTTCTGAATACTATCTTTTATTATATCTACAGATAAAAGCTCTTTTATAAATTGCTTTTGTGGCACTTTATGGCAATTAGCCACAATCTCATTACTTTCTATATTTCTATAAATCCAAGAAGTTCCATAGGTAATAATGATGTGAGTAGATTCAGTTAATTGTTGGTACAATTTTTTAATAATCTCATTCAGATTATTAATTAAATCTTCTTTATTTGTGTTGCTCAAATCTGAATGTACATCAAACGAATGCCATCGTTCGTTATGAAAAAACACATCGCTCTCGGTAAATGTTTTTTGTGAAACTGCAAAGTTTATCAATTTTTCAATCGCCAACGGATGAAACAAAATTCCAAACGGATTACAACTATTATTGAATTTAAAATAATCCAATTTCTCCGCCATATTTACTGCAAAACAAGAACCAAAGGACAATACTCTAGAATTATAATCGATAGGATTGTTACTTTGCGAAATAGGGATTTGGGTTCTGAATTGCATAATCGTTGTTTCGTGTAAATTTCGTCTATTTTTTATAAATACGAAAGCACGATGCAATGACATTCCACTTTTTTAATAGGTATATGATAATCTGTATCCTAACTTTCCATCATTATAAAATGCTTTTGTTAGTACATACCCTTCGGAATCGTAAGTGTAAGTGGCTGTATTTGTAGATTTATAGGGCGTTATTGAATTTCGAAAAGAAGTTATATGCATCGCCAAATCCTGTAAAGATGTGGTATGTGTAGTTTCAATAATATTATTAATAGAATAGTCGACATCTAACAACAAACCAATTCCTATAACATTTTTAAGTGGACTGTTATTTGTATCATACTTAAAAGCTACAATATCGGCACTGCCATAATCTTTACTCTCTTTATCTACCTGTTTTATAATATTGCCATTCTCTAATGTAAATGTTCCAGTCGCAATTTCTGTTGTAGTATTCAATTTATCATTATAAAGATGTACGCTATAGCTTACTGTTTTATCCTTATTATAAGTATACTTTTTTAAGAACTTCTGATTATTAAATATATGAACAGCTTCTTTTAGCTTATTATTTTCATATTCATACAAAGTACAATAAACCAATAGCTTCTTATTAGAAAAATCTTCTTTTTTCGTAATTAAATCTCCAGTATAGGTAAAAACTGTTTTTGATCCATTATCATCCAGAATACTTTCGATTTTGTTACCATTATACCTATAAGTGGATTCATAATTATCTGAAGGAAAATCAATGTATTTATAATATTTGGCTTTAGGCAATTTTATATTCCCATCTCCTTGTTCTGCATTGTTTTTAGAACACGAAGTCAGTATTAACAAAGAAGCAACTAAAAAATAGTGTAATTTTTTTTCCATAATGTCGACATGATAATAAGCAACAAAAAGAAAGATTTTAACTGTAATTAGGTCACAAAAAAAGGTTTAAAAATATCATTTTAAGGCACAACTTGTGTTTGTGTTTATTCTAAAATTTCAACTGTTTTTTTTAATAAAAAACCCAAATACTAAAAAAGTATCTGGGTTTCTCAAAATTAAAAGTTCGCTTTAATTAATACGTATATTCAATCTCATATTCTATCGTTTTACCATCACCCGCAAATGATGTATGCTTTGCTGGATAACCATTATCATTGTAAATGTAAGTTGTTAAATATACAGAAGGTTTTGGGTAATCTGACCTTGTACTAGTTATTTTTATAACGTTATTGCTGCCAAATTCGCTAATTTCATTAAGTAACAAACTAAATCCTAATACATTTTTTAAAGGATTCTTTTTAGCATCATACTCATAAACTCTTATTCCATTACCAAAACTATTGCCTGTATTGTTCACCTCGCTCTTAATAAGATTTCCATCTTTGTAGGTCAAATTACCCGTTCCTTGTTTAGTTTCGACTTGTGTTTTTGAATCAATACCATATACAATATAAGAAATAGTACCATCTTGATTGTGTGTATAAACAGTCTTAGTGATATATACACCATTAGGATTCGCCTCTGAAATACCTGTTTTATAAATTCTAGTTTTTAGTTTCCCATTTTCATATGCATAGGCAACTTCTCTACTTTTAGTTTCTTTACCTTTCTCATCTAAACTAAATTCTTCCTGTTTTGTGATTATACTTCCATCATAGGTAAATATTGTTTTTGAAGTCTCATCGATAATATTCAAAATTTTATTCCCGCTATAAGTATTAATACTTTTACTATTTGTACCTAAAAAAGAGGACGGATAAATATACGATATTGTTTTAGGCAAGATTGATATGTCTTCTGTCGGAACAGCAGTAGAATTATCATCATCTGATGAGCATGAAGTTAGCACTAATAAAGAAGCCGTGAATAAATAGAGTAATTTTTTCATTTATAGATTTAGGTTTTTTGGGCAAATATAGAAGAATTCAAAATTATTAGCTTGATAAAACCCAAATAATCAGAATTACTAAGCCAATCTATTTACTACTTTTGCATCTCCTATAAATTAAAATTCTCAAATGAAATTACTATATTCTTATATAATCAAACATAAAATGCTGTTGTTTCTAGCCTTGATTATGGCGTCTATAAACATCTGTTTCAGTTTATCCGATTCTGTTATTACTGGTAAATTAATGCAAGACTGCGGTGTTGGATTAGCTAAATACAAAGGAAATGAAATCGGTTTTATTAAATCTGTAGCCTTTTGGCTAGGCCTTTCGCTTGGTGCGGCGATGATTTCCAGAATTACCAAAAACTTTCAGGATTATTTCACCAATGTTGTTATCCAGCGTACCGGCGCTCAAATGTATACTGATGGTATTAAAAAATCTCTGGATTTACCTTTTGCTGAATTTGAAGACCAACGTAGTGGGGAAACATTAAGCAAATTAACCAAAGTACGTTCTGATTCCGAAAAATTAATCACGTTATCTATTTCTTTAATTTTCCAAACAGTTATCGGGTTTATATTTGTAATTGTTTATGTTGCTAGAATTGATTACCGTATCTCGTTAATCTTTTTAGTTACTGCTCCAATTATAGCTTTAGTAAGTTCTTATCTGGGTAAGAAGATAAAAATTGTTTCTCGCAAAATTGTAAATCAAACCAATGCATTAGCTGGTTCTACTACCGAAAGTTTAAGAAATATTGAACTTGTAAAAAGTCTTGGATTAACATACCAGGAAGAAAAACGTTTGAATTTAAATACGTTTAAAATTTTACAACTTGAATTACAAAAAATCCGTTTTATAAGAAGTTTAAGTTTTATTCAAGGTACTACGGTTCACTTTTTAAGAACCTGTGTCGTGTTTACTCTATATTATTTCTTGTTTGGACAAAAAATCATCGTGGGTGATTTACTTACTATGGTATTCTTTACTTTTTTCATTTTTGGTCCTTTACAAGAATTAGGTAATTTTATAATTGCGCTAAATGAAACAAAAGTTTCAATGGAAAACTTTAAAACCTTATTAAGTGCTCCAAAAGAATTCCGTCCAAAGAATCCTAAACACGTGGGCGCTATTAGATCTTTACTTTTCTCGAATGTAAGTTTCCAACACAAAACTGCTAAATATAAAGCTGTAGAGAATATTAACTTTGATATTAAGCAAGGACAAACCGTAGCTTTTGTGGGACCATCTGGTTCTGGAAAAACTACTTTAGTTAAATTATTAGTCGGTTTATATACTCCTGCCGAGGGTAAAGTATTTTATAATGATATCGATTCTACCGAAATTGATTTATTAGATTTAAGAAAGCAATTAGGTTTTGTAACCCAAGATGCTCAATTATTCTCAGGAACAATCCGTGAGAATTTACTATTTGTAAGACCATCTGCTACTGATGAGGATTTATACGATGCTTTAAAAAGAGCCAGTTGCGAGACATTATTACATCGTGCCGAAGATGGTTTAAACACCACAATTGGCGAAGGTGGAATTAAAGTTTCAGGTGGAGAGAAACAACGTTTATCTATTGCTCGCGCCATCTTGAGAAATCCGAATTTATTGATTTTTGATGAAGCAACTTCTGCATTGGACTCTATTACCGAGGAAGAAATTAATACTACAATTAGAAATATATCCGACAAGAACAGAATTACGGTTTTAATAGCACATCGATTATCTACCGTAATGCATGCCGATAAAATATTTGTTTTGGAACAAGGAAAAATTATCGAACAAGGGAAACACGATGATTTAGTACTCGAAAAAGGATTGTATTATGCTATGTGGCGTCAGCAAATTGGTGAAAGAAAATAGTCATAAAAAAAGCCCAATATCTATTAAAAAGATATTGGGCTTTTTTTATAAATAAACTAATAAAAATACTCTTTGGTAGTTCCTGTATCTTCAAAATTATCAAATGATTTTACTGGATAACCATCCGCATTATATGTTATTTTTAATGTTGTAGTTTTAGCATCATAACCATATGTTTCAGAAATTATATTACGCAAAACTCCTGATGCTTCACCGTATGTGAAAGCAATTTTATCCATGCCTAAAATATTCTTTTCAGGGTTGTTTTTAGTATCATACGTATATTTGAAATTTGGTGAATTTGTACTTACAATCTCACTTACTTCTCCATTTAAAAAAGTAATAGTTGAGTATTTAAACCAATCTTCGCTATACACTGACACTGTACCATCTGCATTATAAACATAAAATTCATAATGATCCCATTTCTCTTGTCCAGGTTGTGTACTAAAAAATTCAATTATTTTTTTATCTCCATCATACTTATATGTATCTATTTGATCTATAGTTCCATCTGCAAATTTATACTCCAATTTAGTGATTAAATCTCCTGAATATGTATAATACATCCCTGGCTTGGTATCATTATATAATTTACTAACTATCTTATTTCCATCATAATTATAAAGAATTGTTGTCACCAATCCTTTTTCATCTGTACTAATTATTTTTTTTACTAAAATTTGATTATCAATTATTGGATTAGATTCTGGCTTGGGATCAATTATAGGTTCAGTTTTAGTTATTGGCTCAATATCTCTCCCGTCAGTGTCACTAGAACAAGAACTCAATACAAATAAAGAGGCTACCAAAAAATAAAATAATTTTGTTTTCATAATATATTTTCATTTAGAATAATTGTCTGCAAAAAGAAACATTTTTATCAAACTAAACATCTATAGCATGTCTTATATATAACATTTTAAGACATATTAGCTCGAGTGCTCTTCTCTTTTAATACTATGAATAACAAATTATTTTACTCCATAAAAAAAGCCCAACATCCTTTTTAGTAGACATTGGGCTTTTGTTTTTCTTTTAAAAATCAACTAGTAAAAATATTTCGTAGATACTACTTCACCTTGAAAATTATCAATAGATTTTTCTGGATAGCCATCTGCATTATATGTTATTTTTGATGTTTTAGTAACTCCATTATCAATCTTTTGGGAAATGATATTATGCACATTTCCTGAAGCTTCTCCATCTGCAAAAGAAGTTTTATCCAAACCTAGAATGTTTCTATGCGGGTTGTATTTAGTATCATATGTATAAACAAAACTAGATAAATAATCTGAATCAATTTTAGTAACCTCTCCTCCTACAATCGTAAGAATTGAAGTCCCTTCAAAATCAGTTTGAATTTTATCATTTCCCGAATATGCTTTAGCAGTAATAGTATTACCTGCATTATAAGTATAAACTTCTTTAAAACCCTCTTTTAATTCTGTATCAACTCTTACAAAAACACTTAATTTTTTATTAATATCATAAGTATATGTATTTTGCTGAAGTATTGTCCCGTCAGCAAGTTTAATCACCATTTTTGTAATTAAATCCTGGCTATAAGTCCAATAAACTCCTCCTTCTTCATCTGAGTCAATAGTACTAATTAGTTTATTTCCATCATATTTATAGTTCAATATAACAATAGAACCATCTTCGTGCGTTTGAACCATTTTTTTTAACAAAACTTGATTTTCCGTTTTTGGTTCAGTTTTGGTTATTGGTTCAATATCTCTTCCATCAGTGTCACTAGAGCAAGAACTTAACACAAATAAAGAAGCTACCAAAAAATAAAATAATTTTGTTTTCATAATATAAATTTTCTTTTAAAAATAATTCATTGCAAAAAGAAGCTTTTTAAACAAACTAAACCTCTGTAAACCATCATATTACAATACTTTACAATAAATTAACTTGAATGCTTTTCTCTTTTAACAAAACCATCCATTTAAAGTGTAAAGCATTTTGTTCATTCCATAAATTTATTATTATTAATAAAAGTATTCTAACATTTTGCGCCCATTATCAGATGTAATCAAGTAGTTATCACTATTATAAATATTCGAATAAATAAGTGTGACCTCATTATCTTTTCCGTATCTTAGTATTTCTTTTGTTTTATTATTATTTAAACCTACTTCCCTACCAAAAACATCTGAATTGAATATTAAACTAGCTCCAACAATGTTTTTAAAAGGAGTATTTTTAGTATCATATTCCATTAAACTAACATTATAAGGACTAGTAAACATTTCAGCTTTGACTATGTTCTTATTAGAATCTAAAGTTAGGGCACTAAGCGTCATTAGTTTCTGTTTTTGTGTTAAAGGATCAATGTCAATATAAGTTGCTGAAATTTTGCCTTCCACATCATAAGAGAAGATACCTTGCATGGTATTTATTCTATTTTCCGAATAAACCTTTAAAGAAGATCTTAATTTATTACCCTCATATGCAAAAGTTGTTGTGTTTGAATATGCTTTACCATTATGGATTTCTGTTTGAACTGTTTTTGTTATTAAATCCCCAGTATATGTAAACACTGTTGTTGCTCCATCATCATAGATTATTTTGTCTATTTTATTTCCTTCATAGGTATAAATTGCGGTTCTAACAATCCCATTTCCATTAGTTTCGATAGATTTCTTTAACAGATTCTGGCTTTTTGGTGTAATAACAACGTCATCTTCCTTAGTTTCATCATTAGAACAAGAAGTTAATACTAATAAGGCACTAAATAAGTACAGTAATTTTTTTTTCATTTTTTTAACAGGTTATAGATTAACAATTAGCGTGTAAATATAAAAGACTCAGCTCTTAAAAACCTAATAAAATTCATTTTTTTGTAATAAAAAACCCAAATAAAACAATATAAATTGCTATTTGGGTCTTTATTTTAATTCATTATTCTTAAATTTTTAGATACTTAGTATCTAAGAACCTTAGTAACTTAAAACCTTACTTCACATAATCAATAGCTTTCGCTAAAGCTTCTGGAATTCCATCTGCATTTTTTCCTCCTGCAGTAGCGAAGAAAGGTTGTCCTCCTCCTCCACCTTGGATATATTTCCCTAACTCACGAACTACTTGTCCTGCGTTTAGTTTTTTATCAGCAACTAATTCTTTAGAGATATAACACGTTAACATAGGTTTTCCTTCTTCGGCTGTAGCCAATACTACAAATAAATTTGTGTAAGAATTACCTAGTTCATAAACCAAATCTTTAGCTCCTTCTGGAGATAAATCTACTTGTTTTGCTAAGAATTGCACACCATTAATTTCTTGTAATTCCTTAGCCAAATCTCCTTTCATGTTTTTGGCTTTATCTTTTAATAAAACTTCTAACTGTTTTTTAAGTTTAGCATTTTCATCTTGCAATGAAACAACTGCTTTTATAGGATCTTGTGCATTTTTTAAAACTGCATTAATCTCTTTTAATTTTTCTGCTTGATTTGCAAAATATTCTTTCACAGCTCCCGAAGTTATTGCTTCGATACGACGAATTCCTGATGCAACTGCACCTTCGCTCACTATCTTGAAATACCAAATATCAGCTGTATTGTTTACGTGAATTCCTCCACATAATTCCATACTATCTCCAAATTTAATAGCACGTACATGATCACCGTATTTTTCACCAAACAAAGCCATTGCTCCTTCCTGAACTGCTTGCTCAAATGGTACACTTCTTCTTTCTATTAAAGGCAATTGCTCCTGGATTCTTGCATTTACAAAATCCTCTACTTGCTGCAATTCTTCATCAGTTACTTTTGAGAAATGTGAAAAATCAAATCTTAAATGTTTCGGGCTTACTAATGATCCTTTTTGCTCTACATGCGTTCCTAAAATAGAACGTAATGCCTGATGCATTAAGTGCGTAGCTGAGTGATTTGAAGCTGAGCTTTTTCTTGTACTTACATCTACAAAAGCTTTAAAAGTCTCTGTTAGATTATTCGGAATTTCTTTAGCAAAATGTATAATTACATTATTCTCTTTCTTAGTATCAATTATATAAATTACATCTCCGTTACTAGCTTCAAAATATCCTTTATCTCCTACTTGTCCTCCACCTTCTGGATAAAAAGGTGTCATATTAAATACGATTTGATAGATTTCTCCATCTTTAGCACTTTCGACTTTACGGTAACGAGTAATCTTTACCATTGCTTCGGTACGGTCGTATCCTATGAATTCTTCATCTTCATCATCAATCAAAATTTGCCAATCTCCCGCTTTTACTTTCGAAGCTGCACGAGAACGCTCTTTTTGTTTTTGTAATTCTGATTCGAAACCTGCTTCGTCTAATTTTAATCCTTTCTCAGAAAGTATCAAAGCTGTTAAATCGATTGGGAAACCATACGTATCATATAATTCGAATGCTTTTTTACCCGAAACAACTTTATCAGTGTTATTTGCAATAATATTATCTAGTAATACCAATCCCTGATCCAGTGTACGTAAAAATGAATTTTCTTCTTCACGAATTACATTTGCACAAAGTTCTTTTTGCAATTTAATTTCTGGAAACGGAACTCCCATTTGTGTGCTTAGTGTATCTACCAGCTTGTAAATAAAAGGCTCTTTGGTATCTAAAAATGTAAATCCATAACGAATAGCACGACGCAATATTCTACGTATTACATATCCTGCTCCTGTGTTAGATGGTAATTGTCCATCGGCAATTGCAAATGCAACAGCACGAACGTGATCTACTACTACACGAATAGCAATATTAGTTTTGTTTTGTTCTTCACTTATATTTTTAACTTCATCAGAAGTATATTTAAAACCTGTAATTTGTTCTACTTTTTCAATAAGTGGTGTAAAAACATCTGTATCATAATTAGAGGTTTTTCCTTGTAATGCCATACATAAACGCTCAAATCCCATTCCGGTATCAACGTGCTGTGCAGGAAGTTTCTCAAGAGATCCATCGGCTTTACGGTTGAATTCCATGAATACATTATTCCAGATTTCTACCACTTGTGGATGGTCATTATTTACTTCTTCTCTTCCAGGCTTCAATGCTTTTTCTTCCTCTGTACGTAAATCAACATGAATTTCCGAACATGGCCCACAAGGTCCCTGATCACCCATTTCCCAAAAATTATCCTTTTTATTTCCAAGAATAATTCGGTCTTCAGCAACAAGAGTTTTCCAGATATCCCAAGCTTCCTGATCAAAAGGGACATTATCTTCTTTGCTTCCTTCAAAAACAGAAACATACAGATTTTCCTTTGGAATTTTATAAACTTCAGTCAATAATTCCCATGCCCAGTTAATTGCTTCTTTTTTGAAATAATCTCCAAAAGACCAGTTTCCAAGCATTTCAAACATCGTATGGTGATACGTATCAAAACCTACATCTTCTAAATCGTTGTGTTTTCCTGAAACACGAAGACATTTTTGCGTGTCGGCTATTCTAGGACTTTTTGGCGTTCCATTCCCTAAAAAATATTCTTTAAACTGGGCCATTCCCGAGTTATTGAACATAAGGGTTGGGTCGTCTTTAAGAACAATTGGAGCAGATGGAACAATTAAATGCCCTTTGCTCTGAAAAAAGTCTAAAAATTGCTTGCGTACGTCTTGTGATTTCATATTTAAATTTGAAAATGTGCCAATTTGAAAATGTGTCAATTAAAAATGTGATAATTTTTTTATAATTAATTATCTAATTATCCCGTTATCTAATTGACTAATTATTTTTTTATTATTGAAAAAAGGGCGGAACAACTGAAACATTTATTAAATTTGTTCCACTAACATTTTTACAGTGTGCAAAAATAGGGTATTTTAAAATATGGCGAAAGTAAAATATTATTACGATTCGGAAAATTTGGCCTACCGAAAAATAAAAACTAAAAAAAGGACTAAATTTGGCTTTATTGTCTTGTTTTTAGTTGCTTCGACGTTGTTTGGTTTTTTAGGTTTTGTTATTTTATTGAACACTCCTTACTTTGAAACTCCAAAAGACCGCTTACAAACTCGTGAAATTGAGAATTTGAAGTTGAATTATTCGATTTTAAATAAAAAAATGGACCAGATTGATGCTGTTGTTGAGAGCCTTGAGGAACGTGACAATAATTTATACCGAGTTTATTTTAACAAAAAAGAAATTCCAGATTCAATACGAAAAGCTGGTTTTTCGAGAATCGAAAGATATAAAGCTTTAGAAGACTACAATAATTCGCAATTGGTAATTAAAACCACCAAAAGAATCGATGTTCTTTCTAAACAATTAGCAATACAATCGAGATCATTAGACGAAATTTTGAAACTGGCTAGTGCCAAAGAAGATTTATTATCGGCAATTCCTGCCATTCAGCCAGTACAGAACGAAAATTTAAAACGTATGGTTTCTGGTTTTGGTTATAGAACAGATCCATTTACCAAAGTACGTAAGATGCATGAGGGTATGGATTTTACGGCCAAAACAGGAACTCCTGTTTATGCCACTGGAGATGGTGTTATAGATAGAGCCGACAGTAATGCCTCTGGTTTTGGAAATCATGTCGTAATTAGGCACGGTTTTGGTTATGAAACTTTGTATGCCCATTTAAGCAAATACAACTGCCGACCTGGTCAAAAAGTAAAACGTGGTGACGTTATAGGCTATGTAGGTAGCACCGGAAGATCAGAAGGACCTCATTGCCATTACGAAGTTCATAAAGATGGTAAAGTAGTAAACCCTCTTAATTTTTATTACGGAAATATTTCGGCGGTGGAATATGTTGCCATTTCGCAATTAGCAAACCAAGAAAATCAATCATTAGATTAAAATGCATATAGAATTACAACCTGATAAACGATATTATAGTATTGGCGAAATCGCCAAAGCATTTCATGTGAATGCTTCTTTGATACGCTTTTGGGATGGAGAATTTGATATTCTTAAACCCAAAAAAAACGCTAAGGGTAATAGAATGTTTACACCTGAGGATGTGAAAAATTTACAATTAATTTTCCACTTAGTTAAAGAACGCGGTTTTACGCTGGAAGGTGCCAAAATTCACCTGAAGGAAGGCCAAAAGAAAACATTAGATAAATTCGAAATAATACGTAAATTAGAGACGATAAAAACACAATTGACTGAAATTAAAAACGAATTGTAAAAACAAATCAATAAACTTAAATTAAAGCAAATATGAAAAAATGGTTAATCCCTGTAGGAATTATTGTTGTACTAATCGCTATTATAGCTTTTTGGTCAATTGGAATTAAAAATACTGGTTTAAAATATAACCAGGCAGTAAACAAAGAATGGGGAAATGTAAACACAGCTTACCAACGTCGTAATGACCTTATCGGAAACTTAGTGAATACGGTAAAAGGTGCTGCTGATTTTGAAAAATCTACATTGACTGCTGTTATCGAGGCTCGTGCAAAAGCAACTGCGGTAACAATAGACCCAAGTAATGTTACTCCAGAACAATTGGCTCAATTTAACCAAGCACAAAGCGGTGTATCTTCATCTTTATCTAGATTATTAGTTTCGGTTGAGCAATACCCAACTCTAAAAGCGAATGAAAATTTCTTAAAGTTACAAGACGAATTAGCTAGTACAGAAAATCAAATTCTTACTGCAAGAACTCGTTTTAATGAAGCTGTTCAGGAATACAATGGTTACATATTATCAATTCCTAACAAATGGTTCTTAGATTATAAAGAAAAACCATATTTTGAAGCTGTTGCTGGAGCTGATAAACCTGTAGAAGTAAAATTCTAAAAAAATTGATAAACGATTTTTGATTGTAGAAATACTAAATTTAAAAATCATTATTATTCATCTAAAAACTAATTTCAATGTCAAAAGTAGAAGATTTTTTAACCAAGGAAGAAGAAGAAGCAATTGTTGAAGCTATTCGTGTGGCCGAAAAAAATACTTCTGGCGAGATTAGAGTTCATATAGAAAAATCAACTTCTAAAGCCCATTTTGATAGGGCTTTGGAAGTTTTTCATGAATTAAAAATGGACGAAACACATCTTCAAAACGGTGTTTTAGTTTATGTTGCCGTAGACGATCATAAGTTTGTTATTTGCGGAGACAAAGGAATAAATGATGTTGTACATCCTGATTTTTGGGACTCAACCAAAGAAGCAATGGCAGCACAATTCAAACAACAAAATTTTAAACAAGGACTTATTGACGGTATCTTGGTAGCGGGTGAACAATTAAAAAAATATTTCCCTTGGTCTGCTGACAATACTAACGAATTATCAAACGAAATATCTAAAGGATAATGATTACACCCAAACTAAATACCTCGATTTTCCTAAAATTAATCGTTTGTCTGTTCTTTACTCAAATAGGTTTTGCTCAATTTACAATTCCTGAAAAACCAAAATTTCAGACTTCTGTTTACGATTATGCAAATGTTTTAAGCCCTACAGAAAAAGCACAGTTAGAAGAAAAACTAATTCGTTACTCAGATTCTACTACTACTCAAATTGTTGTAATTACCATTGAAAGCCTTAAAGGTGAAGACATTGGTATATTAACTCCAAAATGGGGACAAGAATGGGGAATTGGCGGAACAGCAAAAAATGATAACGGAGTTCTTATTTTATTGGCTAAAGCCGAAAGAAAAATATGGATATCACCTGGTTATGGTCTTGAAGACAAATTAACTGCTGGTATTGGTGGTGAAATTACCCGAAATATTATTATCCCTGAATTTAAAGCAGGAAGTTACTACAAAGGTCTTGACAAAGGCGCCGATGCTCTTTTTGACGTTTTTAAAGGAAAATATAAAGGAAGCCGTAAACAAGACGAAGGACAAAATTTCCCTTTCATCATGTTCATTATTATTGTAGGTGTTATCATATTTCTTATGTCAAGAAATAAAGGTGGTGGCGGAAACTCCGGAAATAGTGGCGGTGGAGGCCCTAGCCTACTCGACGTAATCATTTTAAGCAATCTTGGCCGAAGTGGCGGTGGTGGTTTTGGCGGTTTTGGTGGTGGATCATCTGGCGGAGGCGGCGGTTTTGGTGGAGGCTTTGGCGGAGGAGGATTCTCTGGTGGAGGTTCTGGCGGAAGCTGGTAGTTTTCATTTTTCAGTCCCAATTACCTATCACAGTTTAAAAACTTATAATATATTTGCAAATCATAATTTATAATAATGTTATCACATAAAGCCAAATATGCTCTTAAAGCATTACTTTATTTAGCGGAGCAAGACGAAAATCACATTTCTAAAACTATAGAAATTGCTGAGGGCGCCAATATTCCTAAAAAGTTTTTAGAACAAATTTTACTTGATCTAAAAAGAGGGCATTTTGTGAGTAGTAAACAAGGAAAATATGGTGGTTATTATCTTATAAAATCCAAAAACGATATTACATTAGCCGAAATTCATCGTCTTTTTGATGGAGCAATTGCGCTTTTGCCGTGTGCTTCATTAAACTTTTACGAACCTTGTTCTGATTGTAAAACGGAGTCAGAATGCCACTTAAGACACGGCTTAATGCTTATTAGAGACAAAACTTTACAAGCAATGCAGGGGATTACAATAGCCTCATTAGTAGAAAAATAAAAAAATATATTCTAAAGTCTAGTAATTATGTAGAATTTATATATATTTGCCAAAAATAAACACACACTAATTAAAACCAACCTTATGAAACCACTTAAAAGAATCCTTGTCAAAAAGACAAGTCGGCTGCAGAGTAGCATTTCAAAATTAATTGCAAAAAACAATACCAGTTCTATTTTATGTATGTGTATGTGCTAGTAAAAAAAATTTAATTTAAATTCTACTAATTACATATACTTAATATAAAATGAAACAATCTATAAAAAATACACTTACAATACTATTCGTTTTAACCTTCTCTATATCATTTGCACAAAACATTGAAGGCGTTGTTACAAATAGCGAAAATATTCCCTTAGAAGCCGCTAATGTTATCATAAAAGGAACAACCTCTAATACAACTACAGATCAAAGCGGAAAATTTAGCATTGACTCCAAAGGAAAACTCCCACTAACCCTCTTAGTTCAATATATTGGCTACAAAACTGCAGAGATAGAAATTACAGCTTTACCAATAACCACTCCATTACAAGTTACTCTTAACGAAGAAAATGCCCTTATAGAAGTAGTTGTTTCTTCAAGACGAAGAATAGAAAAAGTTCAAGATGTGCCTATCGCCATATCAGTTATAACTGGTAAACAAGCAGAACAAACAGGAGCATTTAACGTAAACCGTATAAAAGAACTTGTTCCATCAGTACAACTATATTCATCTAACCCAAGAAATACAGGAATCAACATTCGTAGTTTAGGTTCTCCTTTTGGTCTTACAAATGACGGAATCGATCCTGGTGTTGGTTTTTATGTAGATGGTGTATATTATGCCCGTCCAGCAGCAACAACATTAGATTTTATCGATGTAGAACAAATTGAAGTGCTACGTGGACCACAAGGATCTTTGTTTGGTAAAAACACAACTTCGGGTGCATTTAACATTACTACTCGTAAGCCAAGCTTTACTTCGGGTGCAGACTTTGAAGTGAGCTACGGAAATTTTGCTTTCTTGCAAGCCAAAGCTTCGGTTACTGGTGCTTTAGGAAAAAAAATAGCAGGTCGTTTATCTTTTTCAGGAACACAACGTGATGGTTTAGTAGACAATATCGTTACCGGAAGAGCTACAAACACACTAAACAATCAAGGAATTAGAGGACAACTACTTTATACTCCTTCAGAAAATACTAATATTATATTAGCCGCAGATATTACAACACAACGTCCTGATGGATATGCTCAAGTTGTTGCTGGTGTTGCTCCTACTCAAAGAGCTGGTTATCGCCAATTTGATGTCATTATTAAAGATTTAAACTATCAATTACCAAGCTTAAATGCTTTTGATCGTAAAATAGATCAAGATACTCCATGGCGTTCAGGACAAGATTTAGGAGGTATATCTCTTAATGTTGATACAAAAATTGGAGGTGGTACACTTACCTCGACCACAGCATGGAGATTCTGGAATTGGGATCCATCAAATGATAGAGATTTTACAGGATTACAAGTATTAGCAAAATCGCAAAACCCTACAAGACAAACACAAATAACGCAAGAAGTTCGTTATGCGGGACAACTTTCATCTAAAATAAGTGGTGTTGTTGGTGTATTTTTTATCGACCAAACATCTAAAACAAACGGTACCGAAGAATCTGGTAATGCACAATGGAGATTTTCACAAAGCACCACTAGCCCATTATGGAAAACTCCAGGTCTTTTTGAAGGATACGGAATAAAAACCGATGCAAGAATCAGATCATCTAGTGCTGCTGTATTTGGACAATTAGACTGGGCAGTAACAGAACGTTTACATATATTACCTGGTTTACGTTATAACTTTGATAAAAAAGAAGCCGATTACACTCGTACAACATACGGAGGTTTACAAACCACTGATCCAGCATTACTTGCTTTAAAAAAATCTGTTTATAGCGATCAGGCTTTTACATCAGATACTGACAACACAGACTTTTCTGGAAATATAACAGTTACTTACAAAGCTTCAGATAAAATTAATGCTTACGCTACTTATGCAAAAAGTTACAAACCAGTTGGGGTAAACGTAGCTGGTCTTCCAACAGATGCAAAGGGACAACCATTACTTGATCTTGCAGTAATTAAACCTGAAAAAGTAAACCATTACGAAATAGGCATAAAAACATCACCTTTTAAAAACTCAATATTCAACTTAGCATTCTTTAATACAGATATTAAAGATTTCCAAACAAATGTTCAAGCTGCTGAATTGGGTGTTAACCGTGGATATCTTGCCAATGCAGATAAAGTACGTGTAAGAGGTGTAGAACTAGATGCTAGCTTTGTATTCAGTCAACATCTTACAGTAAATGCAGCTGCAACTTATACAGATGGTAAGTATGTAAAATTCACAAACGCACCACTTCCATTAGAAGAAACAGGAGCTCCAGTAGCATTTAAAGATGTTTCGGGAACTGATTTACCAGGTGCATCAAAATGGGCTGGATCTTTAGGAGGCGAGCTTTCTGATAAAGCAAAATTCTTCGGAAATGCTGGTAAAATTTTCGTAGCGATAGATTCTTATGCTCGTTCTGAATTCTCATCAAGCCCATCAGCTTCAAAATATTTAGTAGTTCAAGGCTATGCTATTTTTAATGCTCGTTTTGGTTTCCGTGCAGCCGAAGGTTTATCTGTTCACTTCTGGGGACGTAACCTTTTAAACAAAGATTACTATGAGCAATTATTGCCTGCAGGAGGAAACACAGGACAATATGCAGGAGTATTAGGCGACCAAAGAACTTATGGAGTTACTTTAAAGTATTCTTTATAGCAGAACTTTATTCAACATAAATTAAAAATCTATTAACTGGGATAAGTTTTAAATAACTTGTCCCAGTTTTTTTATTCAAAATTGTCTCAAAAAAGGAACGCGGATGGCGCAGATTTACTAAAGTAAAGACGCGGATAAAAACGGATTTTTAGAATAATTTTCTAATCCTTTTAATCTGTGACAAAAAAATTAACCGCAAAGTTCACAAAGTTTTACGCAAAGAATACAAAGTTTTTTAATCGTTTTAATCATCCAAATCTTCGGCAGTAAAAAGAGAATACGTGTAAAAAGAAAATCAGTTTTTATCCCCGTTTTCGCCTAGCGAATCCGCATAATCAGCGTACCTTCTTTATCACAGATTATAAAGATTTCTCAAAATAAATAAATTTTAAAATCCGTTTTTTATCCGCGTTTTCGCCCGAGCGAATCCGTATAATCCGCGTTCCCTATTTCTCTGATAGCATCCAAATCACAAAATCGAAACAAAAGTCGATTTAATTATCAATATCAATTGTATATATTCGCAGCCTGAATAACAGCTGAATGAAATCTTGCAGATTACTTTTTTTTCTCGTACTAACAAGTCAATTATTGACAGGACAAACCAAAAAAAATATCGACCAGCAAACTCTTACCTGGATAAGATATTACAATATATTGCCGTTAAGCCAAAAGTGGTCCTTACATTCTGAAATTGATAATCGCAGTTTTCTCAATCCTATTCACGAAAACCTATGGGTTTTAAGAGTTCAGGGAAGATACCGAGCAAATAAACTTATTGATCTTGGTGGAGGTCTCGCTTATTTTAATGTCAATACCCAGAGTACAGAAATTGATACCGATTTTTCGATTCCAGAATACAGAGCACAACAAGATATTACACTTATAAACGACATTGCAAAAATCACTTTCCACAATCGTTTTCAGCTAGAAGAACGCTTTATTCACAAAGCCAATCAAGAAGAATTACTCGATGGTTACTCTTTTTCCTTTCGATTTCGGTACCGTTTACAATCTACATTTACCCTTTGGGAGAAAGAAAAACGAAGCTTAAAAGGAACCATTTCTGATGAAGTCTTATTCAATTTCGGAAAAGAAATCAAGAGAAATACCTTCGACCAAAATAGAATTTATGCTGCATTACGTTATCATTTTAATCCAAATGTTGGCTTAGAACTTGGCTACTTAAAAAACTTTCAGCGAAGAGCGAGCGGAGTCGATTTTTACGACAGAGATATTATCAGACTTACACTTTATCACAGAATTAATCGGAAAATGTGAGAGCGTGAAGACTTGAGAATGTGAGATGAAAAGATGCAAGATGCAAGACGAAAAGATTTGGCTAAAGCCCTTTTCCTCTTAATCATTAATATCTCCAGCTTTAGCTGGAGCCAATTCAAACTTTAAGTTTTTCTAACTTTGTTTCTTTTGAACCTATAAAACCTTAGAACCTTTGTTGCTTTGTCCCTTTGAACCTTTGTTGCTTCCTCCCTTTTACCCTTTTCTCTTAGATCCTTTTTTATCAGATGCAAAATTTCCAATTTTATACGATAGAGAAAACATTACATATCGTCTTAAAACAGTATTTTCTTCATCACGAATAGATGTCGCCGAAATTGTTCTTGTGGCGCTTTGGTTTTGGTTTAAAAGATCGTAAACTTTTACTTTCACAAACATTTTCTTATCCAATATTCCATAAGACAGACTTGTATTCCATAGAAAGAAATCCTTCTTAAAATCACTCGAAATATTAGAGTTGTAAGTGTATCCAAAATCATTACCAAAAACCAAGTTTTCTGGCCAATATGTTGTTGCTTGCAAATTAATTTTATGAATCACGTTAGAGGTCGCATCTCTAGAATAGTTCTCATACGTTGTTTCGTTATAAGAAAAACTATATGATGGAGCAATAGTAAGCAACTCACCATAATCGTATGATAAATATACTTTTGGCGTAATTGCAGTAGATTTAGCATTGTACAAAACCGCATTTGTATATCCTTTATCAAAAGAATAACTACCATTTAATCCTAGACCATATCTTAAAACATGAGCATCTTTTTTTATAGACTGGTTCCAGTTACCTCCTGCATTAATAGCATAAGTTCCCGAAATATTAGTGTAAGTAGTCGTTCTTTTTCCGCTATCATCATAAATTGAAGTCGAAACAACATCATTTTTATAATAATCTCCCCTTACAAACAAACTATAACCGGATCGTGTTCGGAAATCAAAATTCCTAAAATTAAAATTAGCACTATTTTTCTCAACAGGATTTAAATCTGGATTTCCTATTATAGTATTCAATGGATTACTCAGATTCAAGACAGGCAATAACTGAGTCGAAGTAGGAAGCGCATTAGAATAATCATACTTAAATGATATATTTTTTGACTTACTAAACTTGTATCTAATTTGGAAATCACCATAAGGCAATGCATATCTTTTATTTAAATCTGTTTCTTTATTTAGATATAAAGAGTGATTATCATAATCGACAATTGCTGTTCTGGAATTCACGTTTATGGTAAACTTATCTTTCTGCCAAGTAATACCAACTTTAGGACTAATCGAATTTTGTTTGGAGGTTATATAATTCGTCAATGATAAATTTAAATCCGAATACGATTCTGTAGTTGGATCAAAATTGAATGTTTTTTCATCATTTATAGTATTTGCCAAATCAAAATTTGATCCAAATCTTACTCTCAACGAATCAGTTATAGGCTCTGTATATTCCAGATCTAACGAGTAAGTATCACTAACAGTATTCTTTTTAGTGTTTTGATTTCTCTGATCGTTAGGCTTACTGTCTTGATAAAAAATAGTTTCCGAAAGATTTAATGCGTCCGAATCATTACTTGTATTATTATTAATAAATACCAAACTTAGGTTACGATGCTTTCTCTCAAAATTTTTATTGAAGTTAATAACATTACTAAAGTTAGTATTGGTACTTTCTGAATAGGATTTCGAATTACTTTCGTTTAAAGATTCCCCGTTTCCATCTTCAGAAAAGCTAGATGAATCTGAATTGTTATTAGAACGAGACTGGCTAAGCTTTGGCGAAACAAAAATTTGAGTAGTTGGGTTAATTTTATACTCTAACTCAAAATTTACATTGTTTCCTGTATTCTCATTTCTTGTGTTCGAATCTGAACTGGTTATAATATTTCCTGTAGGCAAAAAACTAGTTTGATCAGACTTACTTGCGTTTTTATTAACCGTATTAGAGAAATCATAACTCGCCGTAGCTTCCAAATCTTTAGACCATTCATCAGAGTAATTAAAGCCCAGCAAGTTCGATTGTGTGATTCCTTTACCACCACCAGAAGAGTTATTACTTAATCCTTTACTATTTCTTCCTCCTCCCATATTATCAAACACATCATCCATAGAGAATCCCGTAGAATTAATATTATTAGAAGAAGCCAAAACACTAATTTTTTGTTTATTATTAAAAAAATTCATGATAAGGCTACTCTCATATCTATCGTCAGAGCCATAACCGCCAAGAATCTTCCCAAAGAAACCTTTATTTTTCTTTTCGTCTATAGTTAAGTTTATACTCGAATAATCCGAAGTTGATTCTTGTTTAGATAATTCTTCTTTTTTGGTTTTAAAATCAGAAACCTGAACTTTTTTTATAATATCAGCAGGCAAATTTTTCAAAGCAATCGCCCCATCTTTATCAAAAAAAGCTTTCCCATTTACCAAAAACTGAGTTACTTGTTTTCCGTTTACAGTCACCTTACCATCATTATCTACATCTACGCCTGGCAATTGCTTCAATAAAGCTTCTACATTCGAGTCTGGGCGCACTTTATACGAAGCTGCATTAAACTCTAGCGTATCTTTTTTCATTGTAATTGGTGCCGCTTCGCTTTTTATAACCACATTATCTAAGGCATTTACGTTCTCGAGTAAATACAACTTCCCATAATCCTTACTTGCCAGTAATCCTTTTTCCTCCTCATAATACGGCTGATATCCCATGTAATTTATCTTCATAAAAACAGGTTTATCGTATTTCTTAGTATTTATGCTAAAAAAACCATTCTTATCCGTCGTTGCATATTCAATTATAGTCGAATCTTTAACTGTGGTAAAATAAACTGTAGCCAGTTCCAGTGGTAATTGCGTATTAATATCGATGACGGTTCCCTTTATAACAATGTCATTTTGAGCACTAGCTGTATAACCTAAAATAAAAAACAAAACAAAAGAGTATAATCTAAACATGAAAAGGTTTTTTAATACTATAAGACCAAAAAAAAGGCCAAAGGTTTAACTATTTATCATCTATTTTCAAACTTTACAAACCAGCCTTGCAAACAAAGATAATCTGCCAAAAGAAAACGCAGTAAACATACATTAATTGTATAAAAAAATCCCGATTTCTCGGGATTTCTGTTTATTATTTCTCTCTGATATAAATATCGATTGGCACTCCTGAAAAGTCCCAATTTTCTCTAATCTTATTTTCAAGATATCTTTTATATGGTTCCTTAACATATTGTGGCATGTTAGCAAAAAACACAAACTGAGGCGTAGGTGTTGGCAACTGCATACAATATTTAATTTTCACATATTTTCCTTTAGTCGCTGGTGGCGGGTAAGCTTCGATCACCTTCAACATAAATTCATTAAATTTAGATGTAGGTATTCTTTGTTGTCTATTTTCATAAACCTGAACCGTAGCTTCTAATGCTTTCAATAAACGTTGTTTCGTTAAAGCCGAAACGAACAAAATTGGCACATCAGTAAAAGGCATTAATTCTTTTTTGATCTTCTCTTCGTAATCACGAGTCGACATCGTATCTTTTTCAACCAAATCCCATTTGTTCACAAGGATTACAACACCTTTACGGTTTTTCTCAGCCAACCAGAAAATACTTTGATCCTGACCTTCAAATCCACGAGTTGCATCGATAACCAAGATACAAATATCAGCATGCTCAATTGCACGAACTGAACGCATTACTGAGTAAAACTCTAAATCTTCCTTCACTTTAGCCTTACGACGGATTCCCGCAGTATCAACCAAGTTAAATTCAAAACCAAAACGGTCAAATTTAGTATCAATTGCATCACGAGTAGTTCCCGCAATATCTGTTACCATAAAACGTTCTTTACCAATAAGTGCATTGATAAAACTAGATTTTCCAGCATTCGGACGTCCTACAACAGCAAAACGTGGTAAAACCACTTCTTCCTGAACAGGTTCTGGTTTTACAGGGAAAGATTCGATTAAAGCATCTAATAAATCTCCTGTTCCACTTCCCGAAATACTAGCAAACGTATAATATTCACCTAAACCAAGGTTATAAAACTCAATTGCATCTTTCTCACGCATTGCGTTATCTACCTTATTTACAGCAAGTAAAACCGGTTTTGTAACTTTACGCAACAAACGAGCAACAATGTCATCCATTGGTGTAATCCCCTCTTCTACATCTACCACAAAAATAATAACATCAGCCTCATCAATAGCCAATTCTACTTGTTTGCGGATTTCTCCTTCAAAAACGTCATCAGATCCGCGAACGTATCCGCCGGTATCAATAACCGAAAATTCTTTTCCGTTCCACTCGCTTTTACCATAGTTTCTATCACGGGTAACCCCAGATACTGAATCTACAATAGCTTCTCTTCTTTGTATCAGCCTATTAAAAAGGGTTGATTTCCCTACATTAGGTCTTCCTACTATCGCAACAATGTTATTCATTTGTGTAAATTTTAGATCCTGGATTCTAGATTTCAGATTTGTAGTTCCCTAAAAACCTAATCACTTGTAATCCAAAATGCTTTATTTTAATTTTTTGCAAAGGTAGTCTTTTTTAGTTTGCAGTTATCAGTTTTAAATATTCAGTAAAAAAACTGCTAAAACTGTAACTTCAAACTGAAAACTGACTACTTTTATTAGGAGCTCTTTCCTGCTATCCGCTTCAAACGAAGTTCACTGAACTCCGCTTTTAAAAATACATAAAGTAAAGTAATCTTTTGTTCCGCTAAAGGAGCGTCACAAAAGGATTTCCACTACTATCAGGGCTAGACTTTCGATTAAACAATTAACCGATTCAACGATTAACCTTTTTTACAATTAACCAATCAGTGGTAAATATTTTTCTTCAATAAAATCCAAATGATGAATTTGATGACCAATTATATTAAACCCCATTGCCAATACAGACATTCTATATTTCCAATTAATTCCTGTTTTCTGCAAGTCTTCAGCATCAAAACTCTTAAACAATAATGCTGTCGCTCGTCTTACAGCAATTAACTCATCAATGATTTCAGTTATCGATTTAGAATTTGCTTTAGATTTTCTTGCTATTTCATCTTCATCAAAACTTATAACAAAATCCTCCTCACCTCTTGCAAATCTCAAAGTCCCTGAACATAATAATCTTTCGATATCAGTAATATGCTGGATAATTTCATTGACTGTCCATTTACCTTCCAGATATGTTTTCCCTTTTAATGCTATAAAAGTGGAAATATCCAACAATTGTAATTGTTCTATACTTTTCTCAAAAGCTTCTTCTAGTTCTATATCTTCAACAAGATTTATATATCTGTCAAAGTATTCTGACATAGGATTAATATCCGATTTTATCATCAACTTTAGATTATACGTTTAAACGATTCCCGATTAAACAGTTAAACGATTAACCAAATCAACATTTATTGGTTATACCCAAAACGTTTTAGCATATTAGCATTACTTCTCCAGTTTTTATTCACTTTTACGTATAGTTCAATGTGAATTTGTTTTCCGAAGAACTTCTCTAAATCCGCACGAGCTTCCATTCCCACTTTTTTCAAAGCAGCACCTTTATGCCCAATGATAATTCCTTTTTGCGTATCGCGTTCCACCATAATCAAAGAACGAATACGGATGATATTCTCATCTTCAAAAAATTCTTCGGTTACAATTTCTACTGCGTATGGGATTTCTTTACTATAATTCAATAAGATTTTTTCACGGATAGTTTCGTTTACAAAGAAACGTTCCGGCTTATCTGTCAATTGATCTTTTGGGTAATACGCTGGCGATTCAGGTAATAATTCGATGATTCTACCAAAAACCTCAGGCACATTAAAGTTTTGTAAAGCCGAAATTGGGAAAATCTCAGCATTAGGAACTTTAGCTGTCCAGAACGCAACTTGCTCTTCTAATTGTTCCTGATTCGAATTATCGATTTTATTCAATAACAATAGAACTGGAATTTTGGCATGTATGATTTTATTAAAGAAAGCTTCGTCTTTTAGCTCCTGCTCCCCTATCTCTACCATATAAACTAGGATATCAGCATCTTCAAAAGCCGATTTTACAAAGTTCATCATCGATTCCTGCATTTCGTATGCTGGTTTGATAATTCCCGGAGTATCAGATAAGATTAACTGAAAATCCTCTCCATTTACGATTCCTAGGATTCTATGACGTGTAGTTTGTGCTTTAGATGTTATTATAGACAATCGTTCTCCAACGAAGGCATTCATTAGTGTTGATTTTCCAACGTTTGGATTTCCGATAATGTTTACGAAACCTGCTTTATGTGACATTTGTGTACTATTTATTCTGCAAAGGTAGTCATATCAAGTCAATACAGAAAATAAAACATTTTTTAAAGTTTTTGTTGAAATATCCAATAATTGGTTATACCTTTGCACCCGAAACAACGCGGGATAGAGCAGTAGGCAGCTCGTCGGGCTCATAACCCGAAGGTCACAGGTTCGAGTCCTGTTCCCGCTACTAAGACAAAGCTTCAGAGAAATCTGGAGCTTTTTTTTATTATACTAAAATTCGATTTAGATTGCGGATGCGAAGTCAGGAGACATTCGCACAGCACTCGCTACAAATTTATCTTTTGCAAGAACTCTTCGCAGAGCAGGGGACCGAGTTTTCTCTACCAAGTATGAATTTTCTTCATGAAATAACAACTTCTACTAAGACAATTTTAGTTTAATCTTATCGACGTAATTTTTCTTTAAATAATTTGTCAAATTCAATTAGTCCTTGGTTACAAACTTTTTCTAAATAAAGAAAATAACTTTCGTATGAATCGAAATTTATATTTAAATCTCTCATAGAGTATGGGAAAAGTTTATCAAACATTTCAATGTCAAATTCTTTTGTTTCTTCATTTTTGTAATCAATATTTCCCGTGGCAAAAACAGGGTTAAAGTATTTTTCCGTTAAGTAGTAGTATTTTTCAAGTTTATCTTGAGAAAGTTTAGAAAGTTGTTCTTTAAAAAGCACTATAAAACCTACACCAACATAATCATATAAAGGTTTTGTCGTCTTAGAAATGGCAATTAACTTTTTTCTGATCCATTCTGCCCTAAAAGTATTTTCAAATTCAGACCAATTAACTAATTGAACATTAGTATTTTTAATTGCTTCAAATGCCCCGCTCTGAAAGCCAATTTTTGAAATTATAAGCCCGTAATTAGCTCCATAGTCATTTATAACTGTACGAAAAGAGTGCACAACATGTTTCGGAACTTTTTTTTTCCAGAATTTACATTCACAGATAATTACGCTTCTAGACACTTGGTTACTTATTTCTGCATACACATCAACATTAATTTTTTCCCTCACCGTAATTATGTCTTTCTCTGTTTCGCATAGATAGCCACATACAGTTAAAATCTCGGCAACTTTGTTTTGTAAATCTTTCCATGTTTTTGGTTCATTTTCGTATATAGTCATTTATTTTATATGAGTTTTTCAAAGATTTATAAAAGTCATTTTTATGCATCATATCAATCTAGCTTCGAACATGTGTATTCAATAAACAATTTGTAATATTTAAATAATTGCACAAAAGATTAGAAGCAATGATATGCCTTATTCTTCCCAAACTACGCTTATTATAGTTTTAAGTTGCTTGTAAGGAATGCAATATTCAAAAAAATCACTATCCTCCTCTTCATCTTTTAACTCAAACCATGTCGATTTATAAATTGATTGCGCTTTATCTTTACCTGAATATAAAAAATCATATTTACCATCAATATATTCTTGGGCAACAGAGTCCTCGGGAGGAGATAATTTAGTAATTTCTTTAATCTTTATCCAATAACCATCTGACTTACTCCAATATTTAACTTGACCATTATTAATAAAAACAACAAATAAGGGATAGATATTTAATGATAATAATCTATAAATAATTGAGGTTAAACTGGTTTTGAATCTTTCTGATAATTCTTTTACTAAATCAGGAGAGAACTTTTTTTTAAATGCAGCTTTCCGGATTATATCTTCCGGCATTAAAAGCTCTGATGCAAAATCGTTAGCTTCCCATTCCTGAATTCCTTTTTTTGCTTGCTGCTCTGCATTATTAAACCAGTTTAGTGTATTAGATGTTTCATCGTGAATTTCTAAATCTAGTTTGTCATGTAGTAAAAAATGCCCGATTTCATGGGCGACAGTAAACCTTTTTCTCTCTTCAAACTGAATATTGGAGTTTACTTTTATTAATGTTTTGGAATTACCTCTGATAATTTTACCGTCCGAACTTGGCAATTTCTCTTCTATTAATGTTGCTCCAAGTCCAGCAACAAAAATATCCAAAGGAATATCAGTTATTTCATCGAAGCCAATTTCTTCTAATAGTGCTTTAGCTCTATTTGAACCTCTTCTATTTCTGATCATTTTCCAATTGTTCCAGTAGTTCTAATAAATTTTGATCTTTAATAATTTCTTTAATTTCATCAATTCCTAGATTATCTAAATTTCTATATTGTACATGAAATTGATTATTTGCAATTAAAGATTTTAAATAACTAATTGGTTTGTCAATATTTTTCTCGATTGCATTTTGTAGTAATGCAGAAGCTTTTTCTAATAAATCGGTATC